>NZ_JBKBWN010000050.1:0-2248 GCF_046314235.1 Anaerobacillus sp. | reverse complement strand
AGCATATTCTTTGGAATATGTGGCTGCTCTATGACTTTGGCTAGTTTCTTCTTAAATTGATCTCGTATAGCAACAGGGAGTTTTTCCCATTCTGCTGTAAAGTCTTTGTGACGTAAAAGCTTATAAGTCATCTAATGTGACTTCCTCAAACATCTCTTTAGGGTCATTAATGCGCTTACGGACAAGAGCTAATAATTCTTCATCTTCTTCTGAAAGCAAAGCTTTTTTGACAGGTAGTTTCCCAGTCGTAGCAACATACTCAAGAATACTAGTAAAGAAATCTGTAGGTGCAATACCTTGTTCTTTAAGGATGGAATAGGATTTTTCTTTAAGGGCTTCATCGACCCTGAAGTTAACAGTAGCCATCATATCTCCCAGTTATTTAATGTGCTAAGAGTACTGTAATGCAAATTGCATTACAAGTCGTGTTATTCACCAATTAAAATGTAAGCCCCAAGTAGAACTGTTCTCGATAAATAATGAGCTAATTAACAGTACATATTCGGCTCACAATATGAGTCGAATTTGTGCTATATTTAACTCATCTTAAATTTTAGATGAGAGAGATTGAAAATGCAGAAATGGATTTGGCAAGCAGAAAACTGGACAAATTTCACATGGCAAGATTCAACTATCTTACCTAAAACCAGACAGATACATCAAAAAATAGGAATTCTTCTTGGACAAAGTCAGCATGATTTAGCGAAAGAACAATTCACTCTAGATACTCTACTTGCCAATCTCGTTGCTTCATCAGCAATTGAAAATGAAACCCTCAATGTTTTTTCATTGCGATCATCTTTAGCCCAACGCTTGGGTGTCACTCTTGAACAGCCTTATCCAAGCTCAGATCGATCAGAAGGTTTAGCCAATATCATGCTGGATGCGCTGAACGATGTTAAGCAACCACTGACTGTTGAGCGCCTCATGCAATGGCATCGTTGGCTTTTCAATGACCCCGACTGGACAATGCAACGTTTACGCATTGGTCAACTGAGGGGATCAGAGCCTATGCAGGTCGTTTCAGGTCGATTGGATTACCCTAAAGTACATTTTGAAGCACCGCCAAGAGAAGGCTTAGAAGAACGCTTACATACCTTCATAGCGTGGTTTAATCAGAGTCTGAATGATTCATTGCTTGATCCTCTGTTACGTGCAGGCATTACCCATTTATGGTTTGTTACCCTACATCCTTTTGATGATGGTAATGGCCGTATTACACGTATACTTACAGACCTTGCTCTAGCTCAAATGGATGAGCAAAGTATCCGTTTGTATGCAATGTCTACTGCGATATTAAATAAACGTAAAAGTTACTATGAGATATTAGAACAAACTCAAAAAAATGATTCTGATATCACAGATTGGCTGATTTGGTTTCTAGACACGTTGAATGAAAGCCTTGAAAAAACCTTAGCGCAGATCAGTCGAACATTGTTTAAAAGTCAATTTTGGCATAAATATTCAAATTTAGCCCTGGGTGAAGAACAACGTAAAGTTCTAAATCGTTTATTAGACGGTGGCGAAAATGGCTTTGAACATGGTATTAGTGCTTCGCAATATCAAAAGGTTGCTAAAGTCAGTAAGGCAACGGCTACTCGCCACTTATCAGACTTACTTGAGAAAGAATGTATCGTTAAATTAGAAGGTGGTGGACGTAGTACACGCTATCAGATCAATACCCAGTTATAGATATTCTAAGCAATAAAAAACCCCGGCATCCTGCCGGGGTTTTTCGTATTGGTTCGCTCGGTATAACTCCTGTCCTACCTTACAGTCCTTGTGCTTATCTATTGTTATTCTTATATGGAACTTCCTGTTCCCGATGAGTTCATAATAGTAAAATTCCAGTATTCCGGATAGCAGCAAAGAGCCGAGATTGATGTGAGCCAAAACGTACAAAATAGCCTAAATTTTATCCACAAAAAATGTGGATAGTTTTGGACATTGAAGCATTGATAAAATTTAAAAAATCTCAAAATCGACTACTTTTTAAACAAATTTATTGGCAAGAACTATCAAAACCGCTCATAAAAAAGCCGACTTGTTTCAAAATCGACTTTTTGCTGATTTCTTGGTCATGACTAAATTTTTAAATAATTGATATTTAAACTAATATACAAGTGTTGTTATTCACCAATTAAAATGTCTATGCGATAAACCATTTAAAATGTCCTGTTTTTAACCACAAGAGTCAAGCACAGGATTTAACTTTCTTTGTTCAATAACAGCTTTCTGAGCTTTACGA
>NZ_JBKBWN010000049.1:0-2460 GCF_046314235.1 Anaerobacillus sp. | reverse complement strand
TAATGCAACAAAGTGAAGCCGAAATTGCTGTCAAAAGTCCAAGTCCTGCGAGTTTATTTTTTGATTTCATTTTCTTGTCGTCAATGTTGATTGGTGTCGTCTTTTAAGCTGCCGCATAACGTTTCGCCACTTTGCGTAGTTGCGGATTTTGAACCCGATACTTTTGAGTTGTCACTGATTTTTATTCTAAACCTAAACTTTGAATTTATAACTGACCCCGCAATTACGCAAAATGGCTGTTGTACAACGTTATTTTTTAGATTTCTTTTTAAGCCAACCTTTTTTGGGAGAAATATTCAAACTTAAACCATAAAAATTACTTCTAATAATAAAATCTCCTACTTTATCTGAACTTTCATTTAAGTTATATATTTCGTATTGTCCTGAAACATAATCCGGAGCAATAGAGTTATTAATAAAAAATGATAAATCAAAAAGGGCATATTTTGTCTTATATTGTGCTCCAATTGAAAATTCAGATGAAAAATTTATATTATTTTGACTATCTGATTTTGCAAAAAAGATGTCTTTATAATTATCATTATTATCTCCAACTGAAACTCTTGTAATTATTTCTTCATTTATACCAGTAATTAAATTTAAATTTAGACCAGCCCCAAAGGACAAATTTAACTTGTTATTTATTTTTAAATAATAATCTGCTTTTATTGGTATTGATAAAATAAATTGATTATAAGTGTCGAACTGAGTTAATAAATTCTCTTGTCCATTACCAATATCATTATCTGAAATGTTTAAGTCAAATTTGGGAATAAATTCTTTTGCAATTATTCCAGTTTTAAAGTTAAAACTTCCTGATTGAGCAAAATTATAATAGACCCCAAATTGATATGAAAAGTCATTAGTAAACTTCATACTTGGGTAAGTGCTACCATCTATATTCCAAGCATCACTTTTTTTAAGAATAGAAGGTTGAAGGACAAAACTTAATTTTGAATACTCTTTTTGAAAAAGATTTTCCGCTTCTTGTGAATAACCAATCACAGAAACAAAAGTTGCAAGCATTATGCTTGCAACTTTTTTAGACTTAATTATTTGGCATATCATAAAAATCCTTGTTTACATTTAAGTTTCCTTTTTTATGATAACTGTATAATTTATTATCTTGTAATGCATTATTATATCTTTGAGGAACTCCAACAATAGGAATATAAGTAGAAGTTGTTGCTTTTACTTTTACTCTTCGTCTTCTTTTCTCTTTAAATTTATGAAGATTATTTTCTTCAACACAGTCAATATACCTTTGACCTGAATTGGGTTGACTTTGTCCATTTATCCCAACAGCTATCCAAAGTCTTCTTGCTCTCCATTTACCATTTTTCTTTTTATAACCTTTAGTTTTAGATTTTACTTTACTTGGTAAAACACTTGTACATGGATTACTATTGCAATTTGTTCCAAAAGCAGGTCTAACTTTACTTATTCTTTTTAATCTGTCACCTCCTGATACTTCATAAGCTACTTGCTTAACTTTGTCTTTACAACTGTATGAACTAGTTTCCTCTCTTTTTGGGGTTACAACCACAACATTTGGGTTATTTGTTGGAATGTTACCTTGACTTACTTGTGAAATAGCTTGAGTGTCATTATTATGAACTTCAATCCAATTCCCTACATCGTCAATAAATTTGTAATAAACATAACCACGTTCTTTACTTCCGATGATTACTTCAGCATTTTGACTTAACAAAGTTCTTTCGGTTTCGTCATCAATAAAATGATTGTCTGGGTCAGCATTTATGTCCCATTGTCCGTCGCCTTGTTGGTCTAACCAATCATTTTCCTGAGATTCTATTTTACGTCTTAACGAGCAAAAAGCCAAATCTTCTTCAAATTTTCTTAAAACATTGTCTTCATCAAAACCTGCTGCATCAGCTAACGCATCATATTCGTCATCAGTGATGTTGTTAGGAACAGTTGCGTCAAATGAATCGCAATCGTTTTCAATCATTTGGTCAAGAACTTCAATTGTTTCCCAGTATTTTTCCCAAGTTGGAAAAATTAAAATGTTGTTTTCACAATCAACACCATTGTTGATTTGAGTAGACTCAATGTAACTAAACATTGAGCTTTGCCTTTGCATTAATGAATCGTCATTTTGTGCATTTTGTTCTTGCGATAAATCTGCGTTATCACAAGAAACAACAACCAATCCTAAAAGGATTGAAAAGTTTAAAAGAATACTCTTCATAATTGTTAATTAATTGATTAATAGAAAAATGTTAAATTTTAATTAAAACGTAATTCTTACGTGTTATTGTTTTCATTTGGGTTGTCAGCCCATTTTTTTGACGAAACGTTGGTTTATAATGTTGTACAACGTTTTGCCGCTTTGCGAAGGCGGGGATTTTTAGCACTAAACTTCTTTAGATGCACAAAGCTTGAATTTAGCACTTCACTTTCATAGAAGCACGAAACCCCCGCTTTTGCAAAACGGCT
>NZ_JBKBWN010000048.1:0-2809 GCF_046314235.1 Anaerobacillus sp. | reverse complement strand
TGCTTGTATAACTTCAAGTTTAAAATTTGGAGTATAGGCTCTTTTTGACATAAAAAATACTCCCCCTTTAGTAGTCAGATTTTTATTTTTTAATCTGTCTACCTTTAGGGGAGCATATCAAAACGTGATCGTCTCTTAATTTTGAACAATGCTATTCTTAAATACCTATTATTAAGAATAAACTTTCTTAAAGTTTCAATGTTAAATAGTTGTTTTGCCAATAAAACTCTAGATGGTTTTATATCACTCCTATCCCTATACTTAAACAAAGCGTCACTGTTGCTGTTCCAGTAACGCCACTGTTAGTGAAGTAAGATAAATCAATTAGTTTTAGTCAAAATTATAGGTGGTAATATAAGGTTTTCTGAAAATATTTAATGGAATTTTGGATTCTACCTTTACTTTGTCACCAATATTATAGTTTTCATAATCTCTACCAAAAAATCGCATTTCCACAGCTTTATTTCTAATTTTAAAAACAAAACGGTAATGTTCTGGAATAGTAGTTGAGCTGTTACTTCTTTGGATTGTATTTATTTCTACAAAATATTTATCTATGATTTCCAACTGCTCAACTTTAGTTCTTTCACCTACTCCTACATAGTCAAGGGCAAAAGATAGCGAAATTAAATGTATTAAAAGTAAAGATAATTTTGAATAGAACTGACCCTTGCTTGATTTTTTGTTTATTTTCATTCACTTCTCCACCTATCTTTCTTTAATACAGAAATAAGCCATCCCTAAACTAACGCTCTCATTAGTGAAATTATATATGAATTAATTTCCAAATAATTCTCCCATATGAGCATAGTTTACATTCGCCAAAAATGTTTCGGTATTTTGTTCTAAATCTGTGATGAAATTCACCCAAAAATCATCGGTTATACTATTTTCCCCATAATATTTTCTAAAATCTTGGGTAGAAACTTCTTCGTTGATCATTTGCGCACTATGAATATTATTAACTATCGATTCAATCCAAGTAGCATTTAATTTAAGCAAATCCTCAATTTTTGTTCTAGAAATTGGATCTAATACAAAAACAATTTCTTCGGCTTGGTCATTGCTTAATACTTCAGTTGGTCCTCTCATATTCATAAAAAAACGACTTATATAGTTGGCATTTTCTGCTGTTTTCTTATTCATTTGAGAAACCCGTCCAAAATCATGAGCTAAATTCATATACTTTTGAGTGATTTCCACAATTCTTTCATTTGTTTTTTCAAGTACTTGAGCGATTTCCTTTGTTATGTTTCCAGAAACTATTATTTCTTCATAAACTTTATCATTAAGAATAATTGCATCAATAAGTCGGATCATATCGCTATTTAACACATTTGATAACTGTTTTTCGTACATCCGTTTTTCTTGGAAAAGATTATAACTTGTTATCAGTAATATTACTATAATAAGACCGTTTATAATCTTCATATAACTTTTCTTAATCAAATTTATCCCTCCAATCAATAATATTTTTGCAACAGTAATCCCTTCTCTTTTTCATCAACCTACTCGATAGCACCATAGCAGCAGGAGCTTGTTTCACTAAAGCACTCGTTAGCACGACAAGCAATAATTTCTATTATCAATCGCTTTGCGTAATTAAATTTTAGAATTATTATTTCTTGTTCTTTTTTCAATGAATGTCCAAGCTACGTAGATGAAGAAAGTTACTGCAATTATTATTAATAAAACATCAGAAAAGAATAAAATATCTATATCTGTTACCATTTTAGGTTCTCCACCGTAATGATGTTCATTTTTAAATATACGATTTTTCCAATCGAGGGTAAGAAAAGATATAAGCCCTCCAAAGATAATTCCACAAAGAAATGAGTTAAGAGTTTTTTTCACAACATCCTCCCCTTTTCGAGTTAATAGAAATAAATCTCAAGAACATTTCATCATAATCCTTCTTGTAGAAACTAAACTAAAGCATTCGTTACTTTAATAAGAAGCCTTCTATGGAAACATAAAAACCAAACACAGAAGCAATGATACACATGTATCCCCAAAATCTTTTTTTATCTTTTTGAAGTTCAATTATCCCTGTAATTAACATAGAGATAGCCAATATCAACATCAATAAAGGCATAAACTCAAAGTTTTGAGTTAGTTTAATAAAACCTGCTAACATAACAATAACTATTGATAAGAATATTCTTAACGTTTTCAACATATTTCTCCCTCTTACAATCACATTAACTGTAACATATTTACATTTATAGTTTTAATAAATTAACCTTTTTCTTAGTTAAACTAATCTGCCCTTATATACAGTATGGTAAATGACCGTATTCATTGTTAATAAAGATACTAAAACAGCCTATTTTCTATCTTTGCTTACTTGTTTTATACAGTAGGAGATTATAGTTTTCAACGTAAACAACGATAGGACTTTACTTGGAGAGGTGGGTATGATAGGCTCGTTCGCCTGATGAAACCTTAACTTCAGCCTTTCAAGACCACTCATGCCCACAGAGGCTCCAAGTCAAGTCCTTAACCACTTTGCTACGTTTACATGTAAACAAAGAAAAAAGGTGCACCATATCAATGTTTTGTGGCTGGTACTGTATATAAGCATCCGTTAGCTGAAATAGGAATGATTAGTCTCTTTTGGTAGACCCAATAAAAGATAATATTAAACCCACTACTACTATAAAGTAACCTAAAACTCCTAAACTTAAATTATTATCTAGTGTGACCACACCACCAACTAGTGTAATGTTAATCCCTAGTAGCATCAGCTTCAAACCAGAAACCCCTTTTTTAATACGTCTTAAAATTAAAATTAAAAATATAACACTTA
>NZ_JBKBWN010000047.1:0-2884 GCF_046314235.1 Anaerobacillus sp. | reverse complement strand
CTAAAACAGCACATTTTCCGTATTGAGCAATAAATCTACTAATACGGTTATCATTATATTCAATCGTTCGATTTGGGATAAAATTTTTCATGACGTAAGCTAGTACATTTTTCTTTATCGCTTTTAGGTTCTTGTGTATTTTGGCTCTGCCTTTAGCAGTATAATTACAGATGTCTTGTGAAAAACAAAAGGCAATTTTATGCCGATGAGCATAGATTGGGACGAATACCATTTTCCTAATCTTAAACATCTTAGGCTCATATCCTTTATAGCGTTTTTGTAATGTACTAGTCATATCAGAAAATCTCGCTTCTGTTCTTAAGTTCTTTAGGCGATTATATAAGGTCTTACCTAGATAGGAGGCTAACTCACTTAGATTATTTGTGATTTGAGTGGCTGCTGCATAATAATTTTGAATTCCCATTACAACGGTATTGTAATGCCAAACTGTTTCTATGCATGGCTTCTTTTGTATCGCCTTGATTGATTCTTTAATTTTGTCGAATGCATTTGATTTTGCTTTCTTTGTCATATTTGATTGAGCAACATAACCCATTCTCGTTTTACCTTTTCGAACGGCTCGAATCGAAAACCCTAGGAATTCTGACGAATTCTTTTTAAGATTTATGACTTTTGATTTTTCTTCGCTCGTTTCAAGGTGTAACCGAGTTTTAAGAAAGTCCTTGATAGCGTAATTCATTTTAATCGCTTGTGTCCGAGTACGACATAATACTTTAAAATCATCGGCATACCTTACGATAAAGCATTCTTTTAAATTCGTCTTTTTCAAAGGATAGAATTTACCAGGGTACTTATAATCAAACTTTGTTTTGAAAGTTTCCCACTGGTCACTAACCCACCAATCTAATTCGTTTAACACGATATTCGAAAGAAGTGGAGATAAGATGCCCCCTTGGGGCGTTCCTTTGGTTGGAATACCTTCACCTTCAATTTCAGCTTTTAATAGTTTTGAAATGATAGAAAGTAAGGATTTGTCCCTTATCCCAAGCGACCAAATTTGTTTTAATAGCTTATTATGGTTCACATTATCAAAGAATCCTTTAATATCAACATCTATACAGTGATGAAGCCCAGTTTGATTGATAAGAAATTCAAACCTAGCTTTCGCATGATGAGTGCTTCTGTTCGGTCTAAAACCATAACTATGTTTATGAAACTTGGCTTCACATATAGGTTCTAATACTTGTAGAATACACTGTTGCAGAATTCTATCCCATATTGTAGGAATACCTAACGGTCTTGTTTTCCCATTCGCTTTCGGTATAAACACCCGTCTGACTTTTTCAGGGTTATATGACCCTAGCATGAGTTGTATTCTTTTAGTCACTTCTTCAACTGATAAATCTTTTACATCGTCAATCGTTAATTTATTTGAGCCAGCCGTTTTACTACCTGTATTTCTTTTGATGTTTCGATAGGCAAGACGTATATTCTCTTTTGAACTAATGAATTCCATTAAGTCATAGAAATTTTGACCATCGACACTTTGAGCATATAGATTATCAAAACACTGTTGCATATCGTAATATTCATTGTGTCGCAGTTTCTTCCGTTTTAACAAGTCGGTGACTCCCTTGGGAGTTGAACCTCTTTTAGTCTGACAAGAACCTTATTAACCGATGAAGAACTGTCTTACATGGTTGAATGATTCTTTATTAGTCTAGTGGCTATCCCTCCATGTGGATTAGACGTTTCATCGGTACTGTGCCACCACCTTCACTGATATAAAAGTAAGTTATACAATAACTAATCTCATTATTGCTTTCCTTACAACCGTTTCATTAAGAGTAAGCCTTCCACGTTATCAGCTTACAACGTTGAATTATATCTATTATGGAATAAACGTAGGTGCTTCCTTTAAGCCTGTTAACCGTTCATATGCCTATAACATATCATGGATTTTCATATTAGTTAGTTTTACTCATCCACTGCTAACCTCACAATTTGGTGATATACACATTTCTATGTATCGCAGGTATAGACCCGTACATTCAGAAGTTCGTCAGCTTAACCTTTTCTTGTAGGTTCTTTAGCATCCTCACCATATTTATTCAACTCAAGCATTATGATTTACACCACCCCATCGGGTAGGCTTTCGTCAGCCAACAATAACTGTTACGGTAAATTCTCACGCCTTTTTGCCGAGCTTATAACACTATTATTCTTACTAATTCTAGTGCTACTCGACTCAGAGAGAACCCTTCAAGGCGTTACCCTTTCATTTGATTCTTCGATATAATCCTTCAATTTCAATAATGAAACTGTCTACCTTTTAATGAAGTAATGTGACCATTCTCCGTTTGGGGTAGAAACGTTTCGCACAAGTAACCTGCTCGTTACATAACATGAAAAAATCGATAACCACTATTAAGCTATCAATTAGCGCTATCAACTCATATGCATTGGACAGCCATGTCTGCTCTTCCACTGAAAGCATTGATAATACATATAGTTAAGCAGTTTTTTTAGAATCAAATCTTCTCTTTGCATAGATTAGAAATAACATTGCAATTACTGGAACTAAGGGGGCAAGTACACCCCAACCGATTAAGTAAAATATTGGTGTTATAAAGGCGAGCCCACCGAGGAATATAAGCATTTGAGATTGTTTTCTCCATCCATAAACAAACATAAATATAGCGATACCCATCAAGACTATTGAAACGATTGCTAACCAATCCAATCTCCCCACCTCCAAATTAGTTTCTAACTTAACTAAGGACCGATTTACTTGAATAAGTAAATTTTAACATTTTATACAAAATACGAACAGAAAATTTTGAATCAAATAAAAAAACTTGGTTAAATAACCAAGTCAAGTCCCCTCATTACCAATTTTTCGTTTAGCTTCCGTTACTTCAAT
>NZ_JBKBWN010000046.1:0-3307 GCF_046314235.1 Anaerobacillus sp. | reverse complement strand
ATGGTGAGCTTCCAATGTGAAGAAGTATCATATGGCTTTCTTCGTCAGTACATCTGACTGATGAAGATACGCCCTACATAATTTGAAAAAAACAGAGTAAGGCTGATAATAACGTGTGAAGGAGAAAACTTATCATAGGTACCTAAACTCCTATTTGATGTTGAAAATAAAAAGTGTTCTACTTTCTCCATAAACCTCCAAAGCTATATTAAAATGTTGATAAGAGATTATTAACTGAGAGGAAAGAGGGGCTTAAATTGAAATTAGAAATTGAGCAATGGATATCGAATCAAAATTTTTCAGGGGATGTAAATACGTTATTTCAAGAATCAATAATCTGTTATAAAAATGCCGCTTACAGAAGTGCCTTTCTTATGTCGTATATGGGTTTTTTACTAACAATTAAAGAAAGGGTGTTACAAGGCAACTATTCAGATTACCCTGATAGTTCTAAATGGACAAACAGTATAAAAAACTTGCGTAACGAAGATAAATGGGAAGCTGAAGTAAATAATATGCTATCCCAAAAAGATAAAGAAACTCAAAAAAATAAATACTTTCTTATATCTGAAAATATTATGGAGGACATAAAATATTTTCGAAGAAGGAGAAATGATTGTGCTCATGCCAAGACTGTAATGATTGACCATAGTCATGTAGAGAATCTTTGGAATTTTATGCAGTCGCACCTCTCGAAAATTGTCTTATTAGGAGGAGCACAATCACTATTAAACGAAATCGAAGAGCATTTTGATCCTACCTTTACAAGTCCTGAAACTTCATATGATAGTTTGATTTATCGGATTACACATTCTGTCGAAAAGGAAGAGATTAAAGATTTCCTATTTCAACTTCAAAGTAAAATTGATTTCTTAGAAGGTCGTGGATTAAAATACGATAAAATAGTTAGATTTTGGATAGACTTACTTGTAAAAGGGAACGATCAATTAAAGTCTGATTTGATAGAGTATTTATCAGGAAATGAACAAAATTTCACTATTTATATGTCTCATTATCCCCAAGCACTGACTTACGTTTCAAAAGACTCTAGCATTTTTAGAAGGTTGTGGACAACTGTAATATTTAAAGAAATGAACCATTACAATTTAAAGCCCTGGGAATTAATAATCTATCTTATTAAAAATAATCATATCCCAAAATCGGAAAGTGATAAGTTTTATAAAAACCTGTATAAAGAGTTAAATGAATTTAATTTACCTTCAGATGAAGTTAGTAAAATACTGAAGGAAAATGGTTTTTTTGAAAGTTTAAATTCTCAATTTATTCAAGATCTAAATAGCTATACCTATATTAAATTTAATAATAATTCGAGTAAAATTATTTGGTTTATTACTCATACTATCTTAGATTATAGTCTTGCAAAAGCAATAAATAGACCGTACAACCGTACATATGAATACGGTGCATTTAATGAAATGCTCACTCAATACATGATAAGTAATCCTGATTTTAAATCTCAAATGAAACGGTTATTCGAACTAGAAGGGGAAATAAAGAATTTACACCAAATCTTTACCTGAAATAGATTTAAATGTTAGGAGGGATGATTTGAATACAACAGTGACATATCTTGAAGAGTTCAGAGACTCTTTAGTTAAAGTAGTAAACTATTATTGGGAACAACGATTTTTAGATTCATATAATGTGAAAGAATCGAATAAAATATTGCACCCAATTGAATACAAAGAAGCAAGAAGAATGTTGTTGCTTTTTTATAAAAAAAATAATCTTACTGTTCCTTTAATGTTTAGTAAAAACAGAGAACTTATAGACTTTTTAGAGTTTTATATGATTGAACTTATGGACAATACCATGGAAGTTAAAGATATCAGAGAACAATTAAACTATGTTATTGATGAGATCGAATCAGAAAATATTTTATTGCAGATTATTTTTGTACAAGCAGAATTGCCAGATGTGTTAACTCATGATTATATCTTGACTGAAATTAGAAGAGGCGAGCAACGAATCGAACAAAATGATTATGCTGGAGCAATTACCTCTTCTAAAACTTTAGTAGAGTCCGTTATTAAAGAACTTTTGATGAAGTTTGAACCTGAAAATAAAGAGCAAATTGATAACTATGATTTACTCAAGCTATACAAGAGGCTTAAAAAACACTTGAATATGGATAAAGTTGAGATTAAGAGTGGTGTTGCAAGCGAAGGAGAATCGGCATCAAAAAAATATGAAGAAAGCCTCAATCAAATTCTCAGAGGATTCAACAGTGTTATTCAGGGTCTTGCTGAGATAAGAAATTTATCTGGAGACTCACATCTTCCTACAGTAAAAGCTTCAAGGCATCATGCGGTGATGGCAGTGAATTCTTCTATCACTATTTGTAACTTCTTATTCCACACTTATAAGTATCAACAAGAAGCAAAACAAAAAATCACATAGTATGTCTGTTTTCACTCTCCTGAAAAATGATGGAGAGTTTTTTTGTTTTTTGATTTACATATTAGAAACAATCGATATAACGGGAGGGAAGTTAATAAAATGCGAAAGAGGTTCAGAGAAATGGATAACTTTTTAGAATCAAAGAGCTTAGACTTAATGATGGAAAAATGCATGGATTTTGCAGCGCAAGGAATTGCAACGTTCGCGAAAGTTGATACTGAAATTAATCCAAATGAAATAGTTGGATCATGTGTACAAAGCGATATTCTCGAATATTCTGCTAAACTACCAAGATTAATTGAAAAAGAGGTAGAATCAAAGTCCTATAGAAAAAAATTATTTTACGATTTTTTTTACTTGAAGATGAAGATGGATATTATCATATAGATGGAGAAGAAAATGGCGAGGGGATGGTGTACAAATACTTAAAAGAAATTGGTGAAGTGGAACAAGTAACCGCGATTGTTATTAGACCTGTAAGTCCTGAGTCCTTGAAAGATGAGTTTAATTCTGATTTATTAAATTACAGACCATTAATCATGACAGAAGAAGTTATGATGGCTGCAGGTCAATGTGCAAATGAAGAATGGGTTAAACAAACAATCAAACAAAATCATAAAATTTGAATTTTATTTCTTCTATATATAGGGTCCGAACTAAATAAGTTATTTAAGAAGTTATTTAATTTTCTATTTAAGAAATTAGATAACTTCTTATTTAATTGAAGAAATGATTGAAGATATTAAATAAGAAAATCAATAAATCGAACAGAAAGGTGCAAATATTGTGTTTCCAAGTAAAGAAAGTCTCGAACAATATCTTAAAGAGAAAATGACAAATGAGGATATTGCAAAAATATATGGATTGTCGTTTCAGAAAGTAATTG
>NZ_JBKBWN010000045.1:0-3752 GCF_046314235.1 Anaerobacillus sp. | reverse complement strand
TTATTATCTAGTGTGACCACACCACCAACTAGTGTAATGTTAATCCCTAGTAGCATCAGCTTCAAACCAGAAACCCCTTTTTTAATACGTCTTAAAATTAAAATTAAAAATATAACACTTAGACCTATTACTAGTGCTAAGAATTTAAATTCTGCTGGCACACTATCTCCCCTTTTTTTCAATGAATTTACTTAACCGGATTCTTTAATTCAACTAAGCTTCCGTTAGTTAAATTATCTATTTTGTTTTAAATGTTAATTCTTGCCCACTAGGTTTTTCCGCTCTATAAATGACAATATTACTCTCGCTTTTTATATCAAAATAGGCATCGTAATTATCCCATAAGTTCAATTTTTTAGAATAAATCACAACACCTTCTAAAATTTCGTTAAATAAATTTATTGCTTCTTCTTCAGAAGGTGCTTCGTTAAATAAAAAACTAAAAGTGACTTCACTTACATTACTATCGGTTGTTAAAGATGGTGTTATTTCTATCCCCCAAGATTGACCAACTGCTTCCTGAGTTTCTTTAACGGCTTCCCACACTTTTTTATGGGGGGCATTAATTAAACCAGATACCAGGAGAAGCATAACGATTAGCATACTACCAAGAATCAATTTACTTCTTCTAGTCACACTTTTTTGTTTCTTCCACTTAACAAGAGTAATAAAGAGAAAAATAAAAATTAAAGCGATTAGTAAATACCATGTTATTATTCCCATTAACTTACCTCCTTTTATTTGGATTCATATTATCTACTCTTCTTTGATGATTAAGGTTTCAATTTTATATAACTAGTTATTACATATTTTAGTTATTCACTAACTGCTTCAATAGTTGAAGAAGCAACAGCTCTGTTCCGCACTCGCTCTCGTTTGTTTAATAAAGTTCGTTTTATTTAACAGAAAAAAATACTAGTAAGTTGTTTATTTATTTCAATAAGGTAATTCTCCCGAATGAAGATAATTAATCCATTGTGCTCCTGTAAGTTGACAATTGCCAGTATGGATTTCAACATTTGAAAATTCTGCTATTACTTTTGTTAATGCTACCCATAAGTGTGTTTCAGCATCATATTTATTTATTGAGATAGAAAAACCCACTTCATTATTTTGTACGTGTTCTATTAGAACTCCGAATTGTGTATATGGAAATTTACTTGTTTCTTGAAGAAACCAACCCGAATAATCTGGGTAAGGAACTTGTTCCGGTAATTTTATTTTACTCCCGCCATATCTCCAAGAAACCACTAAGCCCATTTTACTTAGTTTTTCAATCCAAGTAACTGGCTTTGGCAACTCGAATCCATATACTTCTGCGTATAAAGAGTTATCACTGACCCAAGGTTTAGTAATTTTTTGAATATATCTAGGTTCTTCAACACATATTTCCTCACAGTAGATTTGTACAGTTTGAGGTAAATCTATTTCAATTCCTAACCCACAGTTTGTTTCAATATGAGTTATACCCTCAATACAATGTTCAGGATTATGTTTAAATTTATTTTCAAAATTTTTTACGCCTTTAGCAATAATTGAATATTCCTTTAACACTTTTGGAGTCCCAGCAACATAATTGCCTTCTACTTGAAAACCGATACACAAAGTAACTGTGCTTTCATCAATCTTTTTTATGTATGAAACGTACCCATCCTCAAAATAAAAGTTTTCATTTAGCCAATTAGCTAAATCCTCAAATTTCCTTATGATCAACATTATTACACGCTCCAAAAATAATTACGTTATTATTTATATCTATATTATTTCTTCTTCAACTATTCTGCACGTTAGCACCATAACAACAGCCACGGCAGCTTGTTAAACTATTGGAGCCTTCGTTACTTTAAGAAGATATACCTTTCTTATAATTTAAAATCATATATATTCTTCTTAAAAGATAACCACATAAACAACTTACATATAACAATAAAATACTTAACATTTCCAATCTAAGAGAAGGCATTATATCAAAGAAATACCTAATCCCACCATAAATAGGAATTGTAAAAACAATTGCAACAGGATAGTAAACAAAAAACATTGCAAAGATACCAAAAACCAACAGAAAAGCACCAACACCAAAATAACAAGTTAGATAAAATAAAAAGACGAAGGGATGACTTTTTGCCCCTAACATCCCATATCCCAACCATAGGATTATAAATAAAATAGATGAAAATGCTTGTAAGAATCCTGGTTCACTATTCATAACGAAAGAATTATAATTTATTAGACCGAAAAATGCTGAAACTATTATGATAATTATAAAATGCTTATGCATATTCCCTCCTGTTAAATCAACCTGCTCTTTACTTGAATAAGTAAACTTTAACACTATCTACCAATTACAAAAAGAAAATTTAAAGAAAATTTAATGGACCCGGTTTAATATGCAAACAGGTCCATCACTGCCAAATTTTTTACTAAACATCCGTTAGTTTAGTAACGTTATTTTCCATGCACTCAATCATAGCTTCTTCTCTAATTTCAGTGTTTTGTCTAACAATATCATCCCAAGTCTTTGTAGGGTTTCTTTGGTCTTTGATAGGAAAAAGGATCCATTCACCTATTTCTGCATTATTAACTAACTTGAAAAGTTCTTTATATTGTTCTGGAAAAACTGCACCTAACTTATCCTCTGCTGCTTTTATATCAGATTCATCTACTCTAGCTATCCTTGTATGAATTAAGTCTCTTACATCTTTCATTTAAACAACACCCACTTCGTCAGTTTAAAGAGAATATTTAACTTCTATTAGCATCCCCTTTTTCCACTAAACTGTTTAAAAATGAAAGAAACGATCCTCTTGTTGAATAATCGCTCTCATTAATGAAAGAGTTTATTTAAGGGTAAACATCTTCGTTTAACTTCTCCCACTCGCTTAAATACATTCGGTTTGTAATATTTTTACGGTTAGGGATCTTACATATAAGTTCAAGACTATTGCCATCAGGGTCGTTAAAGTGGATTTTTGCATGAGCCATACCATGATGAGCCATAACAAATGGCTCTATTGGCTCAAATCCAAATGCTTCTCTAGGTTCACAACCTCTTTCATTCAACCACACAACTGATTTTTTTAGCCCTTCTAAAGAAACTTGAAAAGCTATGTGCCTTATAGAAGGGTGATATTCAAGTTCAACCTTATCTGTTTCCCATAATCCCAGCCAGCCTTTACCTTTTTCAATCCAAAAAAAAGCTAATTTATCCTCATGGCTATGTGAAAATTCTAAGCCTAGTTTTTTATAATATTCAATTGAACGCTTTAAATTTCTTACTGGCAAATGTGCTTCATATAGTCCTAGTATCATTGATATTACCTCCATAAAAATCAGCTCTTCTTTTATTTCTTTTTGTTAAACAATCCTACTTCTTTACTTGAATAAGTAAATTTTAACACTATCTACCAATTACAAAAAGACAATTTTAAAGAAAAATAAAAGGACCTGGTTTAAAATGCAACCAAGCCCATCACTGCCAAATTTTTTGCTAAAGCACTCCGTTTGTTGAATAATTGTAAACTTAATTGTATAAAGAAAAATAAATGCTAACCAATATTATGATAAGAATAACAGCTCTAATCCAGATTAACTTATTACTAATTCCAGCTTTCTTTTCTAAGTAGTATATATTGTTTTTGTCAATATTAATTTGAGCCATTGTGATCACTTCAAAAGTGAGCCACTTCATATAATTCACCTCCCATTAATGGAGGAGAATGGAAGTTTTGGGAGAGCCAACACTCCCAAAA
>NZ_JBKBWN010000044.1:0-4095 GCF_046314235.1 Anaerobacillus sp. | reverse complement strand
ATGTAGGTAGTTTGGTCACTTTCTACTATAAGAGAGGTTAGTGAAATTGGAAATTATGTGGCTCATTTTTTATGTGATCAAACGCTTAAAAAGTGGCTCAAAATTAATTTATCAAATACATATATAGTGAACTATTGTTATAAATCCTAACAATGTAAGTATATACGCCGACATTGTACTCTCAACAATTACAAGAAATTCAAAAATACCCAAAGCTATTAAAATAATTCCTATTGAACCCAATATCAAATTTAAATAAAGTGTTCCGTTTTTCTCGATTTTCATATCTATTTCTCCTTCCTTTTCATTTTTCGTCTTTAAAGATTCTGCTTCGTTAGTATCACAACAGCAACAACGGCTTGTGCCACTAAAGCCTCCGTTAATGAAAGAACAAAAAGACATTATCCTTAGTTCAGAAAAGGATTTTCTTTTGCAAAAACATTAATGCTTTAGCCTTTCTTTTTCAAAGTCATTAAATCAGAAAAAGCCAATCCAAGTGCTAATCCTAAAGGAATAGTGAAACCCCAAACATCTATTTCCGAGTGTCTAAAAAAATAATCAATTAGATAATGTACAGCACTTAAAGAAATAAACCATGTAATAAACGTAAAAAATCTTTTTCTTATATGAATCCAATTTAACTTCCTTGTATTTGCAATGATTAGATATATGGAGAATATTGCATAGAGAAGAAGATAAATTACATATCCAATAATAAATCTAAAAGAAAGCGAAGTATCTATATCCTTATATATTATAAATACCGTAAGTATGGTTCCTACCCAAAACACAATATGCAAAATTAAGTTTAACGAAATAAATTTCTTCATCTTTTACCCCTTACTTCAGAGTCTTGATTTTTTTTGATTATCATAAAAAACTATCAGTCAATTGTGTATGGGTAACTCAATACTTCTTCAATTAACCTGCCCGTTAGCACCATAACAGCAGCAACAGCTTGTTTAATTGCACTCTTTACTTAAATAAGACTAAATCTATTACATACTTTACTGTTGTTCATACCTGTTATTTTTAAGTGATTGTATGAATTCATTTATATTACTTAACAGTTGGTCTGGTTGAACACCAAATTTTAATGTCTGATAATTTGGGAACCACTGTACTCCGATTGTATGTACGTTAGCTTGTTTACCAGCCAGAATGTCAGCGTCACTATCTCCTAAAAAAATAGCATCAGAGTTTTTTATGTTAAGCTGTGCCAATGCCTTGTTCAATCCTTCTGGATGAGGTTTTGGTATAGAAACATCATCACCAGTGATTATCACATCAAATAAGTCATTCATATTAAGGCACTCTAAAGAGATAAGCAAACTTCTGCTAGCTTTTCCTGTTACAATGCCCAATTTATAACCTTCTCTTTTTAAAAACATGAGTAAATCGTTAATCTCCTCATTTTCAAGAACAAGTTCCAGGTGTTTTTCCCTATATTTCTCATAATATAACTCAATTGCTTTATCATGATTTGAATCCATAAGATTCTCTCTGATGATTCCTGTCTCAGATGGACCGAACATAGCCTTTAGTTCATCTGGAGTAACCACTTTATTGTCAAAGTCCTTAAATACAGCTTGAAATGCATAAAAACAAACTGGCAAAGTATCAGCAAGTGTACCATCAAAATCAAAAATAACCGCTTTAATAACTACACACCCTTTATCAAAGTATTGTATCTTCAAATTTGTTAAAAAACTAACTCTAATAATTAATGTTCTATATTGGTATATATTGAATCTTCTACACCTGGGAGTAGTTTGTATATGCTTTTATTGAGCAGTCCTTCTAACTCGTTTTTAATTGTATAAAACCCCTTCCAGTGTAGCGAAGTGTGTACAGTTGTTCCATGACGTAAACCAACCGATATTAATCTTTTCTCAAGTGTAGTAAAACCCTCGGAATCAGCAAAAGCATCGCACAAAGTGATTACTTTATTATAAATATCATATGTGCTGTTCTCATCTAGAATCTCAACCAACTTTAACTTTATATGTTTAGGGACAAGGCTCCAGTCAGCTGCTTTTTCTATATGTACATTCATGCAAGGAAATGAATGAGTAACACAAATAATTGCATTACCAGTAAAACCTAATTCCTTGAAATAAATGTAGCCATCGTATGAATGAATGACAGACTTGGTAAATCCTTTATACCTACCTATATCGTGCAATAGAGCGGCATTATACCCTAAATCAACGTCAAAATTATATCCAACTTTATTTAATTCAATTAAAATATTTTCAGTGGCTTTTGCGACATTAATTGAATGTTTAAACCACGGTCCTGGGTTTTGGTTATATGCCCATTCAAGAAGCTCATTTGCATAATTTCTATCCAATATATATTTCATGGGATGTCATTCCCTTTCAAATTAAGAATTCGTAATAAATATCTTTCTTTACTGAAGTATAATTTTCCTTCTTCAACTCTTCTGCTCGATATTTTAAGTGAAGCTTTTCACAATGTAATGTATCTTCATAAATAAATCATACCAGAAAATAACAAATTAGGTGTAAATAAATTGCTAAACTACTCGTATCTATGAGTAGTTGGTAAATTACTTGTTGCACAGTATCTAGTCAACTAAGAAAGACGATCACTTGAATTGTGATCGCCATTAAAATCGTTTTAGTTACAAGTATCGTTGAACTGTGCAACAAATGGTTTTGTTGTTTTTCGTTTTTCTTCTTCAACATACGCTCTCTTTAGTTGAACAACCATTAGTACAAATATTGAAGCCACTCATGTTTTGGTTCGTGCAATTCAAGAGCATATCGAAGCCATTGCTTCTTCTTATTATCAAGATAGTCCTTTATTATCATAAAATCTTGATGGTCTATCTCTCTTGTGTTCTTTGCCTTATACAACAGAACAATTTCAGGATTAAGATAGGGAATGCCTGTTTCAGAATAACTCCAAACTGAATTTAGTGGGTAGGAAATCCTTAAATCTCTTCTGAATTTCCAATCATTCTCTTCCGTCTCATTAAGAAGAACTTCTATTGTATCTCCATTTAACTTATTGGAAGAGTGTATTTCGTGAATTGGTAACTCCAAATATTCATTTCCCCAAGTATGAAATTCTCCTTTAATAACCTTTTTAAACTCCCATTCTTTAAGATAATCTTTTAAATATAATTGTTCTTTTCGAAATATAGCAATCTCTATATCTGAATGTTCCCTTGTTTCTTTACCAATAAAAAGATCAATCGCCCATCCACCAGCAATAAACCACGCTTTTTCAAAACCTGCCATTAATTCGGTAATTCGCTGACATTGTTCAAGTGACATATATATCCCCCTATTAAACTCTTCTGCTCTTTAGTGAAGAAGCCAAAAGGATAATTACTTTTGAAGTTGATTTAAAATCTGTTTCAATACATCATTTTGCGACATATCATTAGTAAATAGTGTTTCTCCCTGCACTTCAAGGTAATCGTTCGAATTCCACCAGGCACGTAAAGAGTTTTCTCCAAATTCCATCTTTTTAGCACGAGAGTTATGACGTATGACTGTTTCTTCAAAGGTTAAATCAAAATAATAAGTATATGCCTCTTGGTTATAGAACTTGATTAAGTCCTTAAGCATTTCACCATAACGGCTTTTATTTAAAATTCCTTCCACAATGACAAATTCACACTTACCTTTACCATATTCCGCAATTTGGCGAATCAAATCAATTGAAAGATTTCCATCTCTATCGTGAACCTTCAACATATCACGACGAACGACATCCTGAGAAACCAAAAGCGTTCCATGACCTAAATGATTTTGAAGGCATTTCGCTATCGTAGTTTTTCCACTCCCCGAATTGCCTCGTAAGATAATTAACTTAGATTCCATAAACTTCCCTGCCCATGCTCTATTTTTTTATATCTTATTGTTAAAACTTCAAATAAATAATCAATTTTTCCTTATTGAACATAACTGCTTCGATAGTTTAAGTGAAACACTTCACAAAAAGGTGTTTCATAAATAAATCATACCAGAAAATAACAAATAAGGTATGAAAAGAATTATTAAATTACTTGAATCTATGAGTAGTTAGTTGGTTTATTACTTGCTGGTGATTCTGTTGTTT
>NZ_JBKBWN010000043.1:0-5164 GCF_046314235.1 Anaerobacillus sp. | reverse complement strand
TTCTTTGCTTCTCTGAGAATGTACCCGGATTTCTTTCTGGGACGAGTGTCTTTGCTTCCCTTTGGACGTCCTGATGGTTTGCCTTGCTGTTTGGCTCTGCGTAAACCTTCAATGGTTCTCTCTCGGATTAATTCACGTTCGAATTCTGCAAAAGCACTAAGAATTTGGAACTGAAGTTTTCCTGCTGCTGTGGAGAAATCCAGATTATCTGATAACGAAATAAAACCAACACCTTTATCAATCAACTCCTTTGTGTCCAATATCAGTTCTGTGCTGCTACGTGCCCATCGGTCAAGTTTGTAGACGATAATGGCTGAATATTCTTGTTTACGCAGTCTTGCTAACAATGCTTGTTTCACAGGTCTCGTTTTTCTTGTTGATTCAACCTCTTCAAAAATATCGAATTGGATATTTTGTTTTTTAGCGTATTCTGTTAATCTGATTCGTTGGTTTTCTACGGTCTGGTCTGCGGTGGATACTCTAAGGTAAAGGGCAAGTTTTTTCATAGATTAAGATTTATTTTTAGCATGAATGAATTATCTGCAAAAATACATAATATATTATGTATTCAGAAATTGATACATACTTTTTTATGTAATTATTGTATGTTTGCAAAAATCTAATTCAGTACGCACTATGAAGTCAGAACATCAAGAATTGGTAAACATCAATTTGAAAAAGATAGGGGAGAAAGTTAGGTTGATTAGGAGAAATCAGTTCAAAAACTATGAAGATTTTGCCAAGCAATATGGCTTCAATAAAGTAACCATAAACAGATTAGAAAATGGGGAGAACAGTAATTTAGGAACACTTATTATGGTACTTATTGCACTTGAAGTTTCATTAAATGAATTCTTCAAAGATTTTTAGATAAACCACTACCTTATATAGTAATAACTATCTCTCACAGGACTTTTAGATTCTTTCTTTTGCAAATTTTCTGCATCTCATCTATCCATTAAGTATTTCAAAAGCATATAAAAGAGACGATTTTCTTATGTAGGCACTACATTTTCCAATTTCACACCGGAAAAACATCAAAAACACCGTTTTAACTAAGGTTTTCTCATTCTCTTTATGTGTAATGGGTACGATTAAATCAGGGTTACTTGTCTCATTAAGCACCCTTTAGTAGAGTTATAGTACACATTGATTCCCAATTAATTGTGAATTTCCGTGTAAGTAATGGTATTTTCTTATTTATTTCAGTATTTATTGGAAAATTCACAATAAAATGGGAAATAAATTATTAAGCAAGCACCAGAAAAGCATTAAATTAATCAGCAATTTATTGCGAGAGATTAGATTTAATGAAAACCTCACTAATAAGAATGTACAGGAATTAACCGGCTTAAACAAAAACACGATTAGTAGAGCAGAGAATAGCCGTGGGATTCAACTCTTTACTTTATTGGAGTTATGTTCTGTATATGGTGTTAAACCTTCAGAGGTATTGTCCATTATTGATTGGCAATGATTTGGTAAAATTGAAAAGTTCACCCTGTCTGTTGAACAACCATATTTAATGAAATTTTATCGGTATATTTCAGTGATGAAACCTAATATACTCGCTCTGGTTGATTCGTAGCAATCACATATCTTTACCAGCAGAAAATATCAGACGTATGGAGACATTACTTGGCAATTATCCGGTAGGAGCGGCATTTTGTTGTCAAAGAAACGAACTTATTACTTTGGAAGGTGCTCCTGAATCTGTTCGTGCGCATTTTGATTGTTTTAATAATAATTTAGAAAGTCTTAAAGGTGCTCCAAAAATAACTGGCGGTTTTCATGTACCGACAACAAACTGAAAACTTTCTCAGACGTATCCTTAGCGGTGAGAGGTTGGTTCTATTGTCATAATAATGCAGTTGTTTTTAAAGAAGAAGATAAAAGAAGGTATATAAAGGTCGATGGTAAGGTTAAAGTTCACCGTTTTGAGTGAAAATAATAAATACTTGAACATCAAATGGATTGAATGGAAATACAACCAAACTTATAAAACATCAAATTTATTAATCCACTAATTATTTTAAACCAATGAGATACGAATATAAATCAATAGTTTTGTCGAATGATTTAAACAGTAGGTTTACTGAGAAGCAGAATAAATTGACAATAATCTAAGTATTAAAAATCAAATCTAAATCCATAAAACTATGTGGCACATACTTTTAACTCAATTGCATCAATACTATAATAGTATTGGAAGAGTAATAACACCCAAAGAAATCAATTACTTAACCAACGCCTTTCATGATATTGATTTACTATATAATTCAAACCTGACCAAATTGGAAGAGATAAAATATATAGTGCTTTCTGAAGCACCGCTCTGGGGAAGTCATGTGCCTCATAAATATATTTACAATCTTCGAAATCCAAAAGTAAGTAGTTTTTTCAGCGTGAAAAATATGCAGGATGCTCTTAACATAGCAGGTATAACACCGATAACAAACCTAAGCACCAAGCAAGATTTGGTATCTGAATTAAATCTCCGTGGATTCCTTATTTTAGATGTGTGTCCATATGCATTGAATCAAAATGATACCACAATAAACTACAATTGGCTATCAAGGAAAAAAAACAACAATTATCAAAGTCTTATACAACCTACGCTCAATTTCTTTAAGACGAAATTAATCCAGATTCAACCAAAACTGAGTAATAACAATGGAAAAGGAGTAAAAGTATTTTACAGGTATCCAAGGATTGAAAGACACTTGGGTAATCAAATATCATCCATATTAAATAATTACGGATTGGGAATAATGCCTTCCCCATTAAATGATATTTTCAAGCAAGGGGGTGGAATTGACGTTAATAAATTAGCCAGAATATTGTAGACATCCGGTAATGGCTAATATTGAAAATCAAATATTTTGCGCCATTCCTCAGAGACTGGGTTATTCGCCAAATCAAAATTTAACCCAATAAAATCTTATAATATTGTATTACAGTAATTTACAATTGTTTTTAATTAAACCATCGGTTTTAATTAAAACCTCTGTCATTCGTCAAAACTGAATACCCCTTCAACCAAAAATCCGTGACAAAACTTCAATTCCGTATTACCTTTGTGAAACAAAACAGATTAACTGTTTTTTTACGAACCACTATATAGTAGTAACCCTATTTCATCCAAATTGCTTTCTCTGGAGACCTGTGTTGAAGTATAATCCAATCAGGTTACACATTTCACTTAAACTTACTATGACAAAGGAAAGGGCATCGTGCCATGGGATAGGTATGCCCATTAAATAAGAGCATTGAAAAATGAAAAAATAATATTATTAATCAAATAACCATATATAAAAAATCAATATGTAAAATTAGAACAGAAATTTTTAAAACATCCAATCTCAATAAATGCAACTATTGATAATAAAAAAATCAGACCAAACGAAAGGTTCTGGTTGCATAGTAACAGACATTTTTGACCGTGAATTACCAATTAAAAAATATTTTCATGTTTCATGCATTTTCTCACTCTTTTTTCAAAATGTGCAGTATTTATAAACAAAAGGGTAACAGAACCCCAAAAAACATAACATTATTAAATACAAACAAAAATGGATACTGTACAAGGGTACAAAGAGTTTAAGGAACAAAAAAAGCAAATTCTCTATTGTCGAATGGATGATAGTATGATAGATAAGTTACGTGCAATCCGAAAAAAAACCGGCATCAGCACCAGCGAAATAATCCGTGAAGGTGTTAGGAGATTGCTTAGAGATGTTGAAGAAGAAGGTAGTATCAGTTTGAAACTGGACTAAGGAAATGATGCATGGTCATACGACCATGCATCATAAACATTAATTTATGATAATATATTCAACAATAAATGCTCAGAAAAATAATCTCTATTCCTTTGATAGCCAATTTTAAGTTTATGTTAAATAATTATTTGCATTCATGCTCATGCAGTCCGGAAAAACATGGATATTATTGATTTACGACTTTGGTAATATTTATTTTAGATTCCAATCCATAAAATCTTGACATTATCATTATCAAATTTTATTTTTGCATTGTATTTATATACTGAAAATATCCTAATTGCAAAATTGTTACTGAAACTCTCACCTACTGTAATTCCCACCCGCTGAAACTTCACCAACTGTAATTCCCACATACTGAACTCCCACCTACTGAAATTCTTGCCTACTGTAATTCCCCACTTACTGAAAAAATTATAACTGCTACCGACAAATACTACTTATCTATACCAATAAAGATGAATCGGAATGGTGATAAGTAAGCGATTTTACTGTGCTGCAATCTACTAAACGCCTGCTCTGTTCCATACCCAACAACAGGCGACTCGTGACATGAATATTGAAAAAAAGAGTAGATACGGCTAAAAAAGCAACAAATGAGATAAGTTAGATAGTGTTCTTTGATTAAAGGTGTTAGATAAATAAAATGAAATTTTCACCAGAATAATGATTATATGATGATAGGTAAATTCGACTACATCTCCATAAGATTATAATGAGAAAATATACTGCACCGGGACATAACCAAGAATTGATTATGCAATATAATAACATCATCAATGGAGGTTAATATCTAATGAAATACAGGGGATACACTCTTTACAGGTTGGGGTGTAGTTGCTAAATGTAAGATTGCGAATAATGAAGTTATTGTTGTTTAAATATCTTCTTTATTCAGTACCTAAAGATTATCAAAATATTGAAAATTATTCAATACAAAGAGATAGTCACAGGGGAAAGGGGCAACCTGTGTTTGGTTCACAAGGTTTAATTGCTTGAAGCAACCTATCACCGGCATTGATGCTAGAAAAACGTAGCCAGTTGTCAATCCTCCAGTACCAATAACAAGCAAGAATAAAATGGTGATAATATTCAATCCTCAGTTATCAATAATAAGCAAGAGATTATTGAAACATACCCAATCCATAAGTAGTAACTCTGATGTAATTGAAACCTGCAACCAATCCATTTCCACCGGCAATAAGAATGAAGCCATCGAAACTAAAGCCCAAGCGGAGCAGCAAACATAAAACTTGTGCCAAGAGACACTATCCCACTAAGTGTGTAAGTCACATATGGGCTTGTTAAATAGTTAAACGATTTTCGAAGATAATCATAAATTGATTTATAATTATTCCCCAGTCTCTGACAGGCATTGTCCATTT
>NZ_JBKBWN010000042.1:0-5828 GCF_046314235.1 Anaerobacillus sp. | reverse complement strand
GCTTTTGAGTATTAGCTGGAAAATCCATCACTACATCTGTACCGACACTTAATATGTTTTGGACATGCTTTTTTACCAACGGCTTGAGCTGCGCTGAGAATTTTATATAGTCCTAAAATGATGCAATCTGATTAGGGTAAATAGATGAAAGCCACTCATCCTCAGACAATAGTACCGCATGTTTATCTATCGCCAATTGTTTTGATTTAGTTGATTTTCCTGCACCCATTTTTCCACATAAAAAGTATAGCGTGCCTAGTTTTTCCATATTTTTAACCCCCGCGCTTATTTTAGTAGTTGTTGCTCCAACTTGTAAAACTTTAATTTTTTTTATTATATTTCAACAAATGCGTTACTGCGGTTGTCCCACTAAATAACTGGTAGCTAGCCTTTCTTCCATCGGCATTACCCAACTTCATTGGTACTACGCTGCTATCCGACTCCCTAATCGGAGTTTGGTTTCCTTACTTGTATCGCTTGTAAACCATGCTCTTCTAACAAGAAAAGACCGATAGGGTCTCACGAGTTGCGAGTTGCCGTATCATATCAATGTGTAACGTGCAAGGTCTCTGACTCCAGAGAGGTTTCATTTTCTTCTTGCCATTTTATGAAGAATGAAATGTTGCTTTCTGCTGCAGGTAAAGCATCAGTCCTCTCGATTTACTAACATTATGGGGCTCAATCCCTTCAACCATTAGGCTTTCGGCCAATTACCTTAACTGTCTACCCTTAAACACAAAATTACCTTTAGCACTCCAAGACTCACTACGAGTGATTGGCTAGTTCTTTCTCGACGGGAAGCCCACCCGTTATATGATACGTATTCCCTGAGAAGGTTTGGTAATTTGTATGTAATCATTATTTGAGAACTCCAATTTAGTAATAGATGCGATTATTTCAGTTGTATTTTCTTCTTGAAACATGGCACTTCCAAATCTAATTCCAATAAATCCAAAAGCAAATATTAATATCAAGAAAATAACTACTAAAAATTTTTTCAAGCATGCACCTTCTTTCTGATTTGAACACTTCTTATCAACAATCATTAATCCAATACCGCAGGAACTGCTATTACAACAATTCCTCTACTAATGCACGTTGTTAGCTCAATATCTTATTCAATATTTTCTATTAGAAATTCTTTTATTTCTTCAAAATTTGTTGTTTCGAGAAGAATTCTCTTTTGGTCTAATATATAAAAGTATGGTGCTTCTTTTGCATTTAGGGATGGATATGTTTCCTGAGTTAAATGTAAAGAAAACACAAGTAAACCTACTTCTGATTTATCTTCCTGAAAGTCTGTAAGCCATTGAAAATAGTCCCAGAATTTATCATCTTTAAGTTCTGGTGGTGCAATATAAAAAATTTTATATTGTTCCTCTGATACCGCATAAGGTAATTTTTGCGAACAATCTGTTAATAATAAGAAGAAGAAGAAGAACAAAACCATAGTTCGTGTTTTCATAATAATTGATTGACCTCCTAAATTTTTTGGACTCTAAAACTATTCTTTCATTAACAGTTTTTATTCTATAATAATTTGACGGAGATACTTTAAAAGGCTTGCACTTACTCAAAATAAACCTTATCCAATTTAGTTCATCTTTTGTTAACATATAATCACCTTTGTAAATAAATATTCTTGTATAACAATCGCTCTCGTTTGCACCACAATGGAATACACAGCTTATTTTACTAATGCTCTCATTAGCTTTGAACAAAGAAAATGTAAGTAACCACGACTAAAATCAAGGATAACTTAAAGTGCCAACAATGATAGAGGCTACTTCGAAGCTTATAGATAAAAATACTAATTTAAATGGAATAAAAAATATAATAGCAGCTAAACAAGCACTATAAGCGCCTGTTGTTGGTAAAGGTACTGCTGTAAATAACACTAAACTGGTGCAAAAGGTAAAAACCTATCGGAATTACCCCTTCTTGAAGTAATGCATTTCGTTTGTTTAATAACATTAATGTCTTCTAAAATCAAATTTATCATTAGGTACATTAAGCCTATGTCCATTTATTACTACTGTATCATCATCGAGCCATTCAACAACCGCACTTTCTTCACGATAATTCCAGTAAATATTTTTTGTTTTATTTTTTTGTTTGTTAAGCATTAACTCTCCACGTATTGAATATGAAGTTGTAGCTCCACCATCAGTGATATAGGCCTTCAAAGTATAAGTACCATCTGGAGACACTTCTTCTGTGAGGTACTCACCTGTTGGTAATCTATTCATATCAATTAAACTCTTTACTTGAATAAGTGAATTTTAACACTATATACCAATTACAAAAAGATAATTTTTAAGCAAATAAAAGGACCTGGTTTTATAAGTCACCAAGTCCACATTGCCAAATTTTTCACTAAAGTATAAATGCTTATTCACAAATGTACATTTTTGATCATCTAAGCAAGTACACTTTTGCTCATAATAACTCTTTCTATACAGGCGACTGGATAATTACAACTTGACACGGAGCCTCTACGGGCATGACTGTACAGTCACTCCATGTAAAGTCGTAATATACAGGCGAAATCAAAAATGTACATTGTTAAACGATCACTTCTGTACATTCTTAATTAATCATTTGTACTAAAGCTTATCGTTTGTTAATAAAGATTTATTCGTCCTCAAATTCATCCTCGTTATCTTCTTCTGATATTGAAATTATAAATTCTTTCAAATTAGGAGCATATTCTTCAAGTTCTCCATCTTCGTGATACCAAAGATAAATTTCAATCCCCATTATTCCGTCATTTACTTTTAGACATAATTTATCCCCCGAACCATTATCGCCGATTGCAATAAGGTCTTTCGACATATCTTCTTCCCTGACTTCAGTATTTTGTCTAACAATATCATCCCAAGTCTTTTTAGGGTTTCTTGGGTCTTTGATAGGATAAAGTATCCATTCACCTATTTCTGGATTATTAACTAACTTGAAAAGTTCTTTATATTGTTCTGGAAAAATTGCTTCTAACTTATCTTCTACTGCTTTTATATCGGACTCAACTACCCCTAATTTCCTTGTATGGATTAGTTCTCTTACATCTTTCACATAAAAACACCTACCATATTAGTTTAAAATAATATTCACCGTTTATTTAGCTTTACCCTTCTTCTACTAAACTCAATACTAAAACAAAAGCGTCACTGCTGCTGTACCAGTAACGCCTCCGTTAACGTTCAATAAAACTTGCTAATTTAAAATGATTAAGGACATTATTCAACAGTTAAAGTACTCGCCATAAATAATAGCAACTCTCTTAGTTCATCGGTTTCAATATCACGAGGATAATCAATCAACACATGATACCTAACATTTCCTATAAAAGCATTTAGAGAATGACTAATATATTCTCTGCCGATAAGCCTCTCATTTTCAAATCCATCCTCCCCATGAGTTCCTACACTCTTTATGTAATAATCAAACGTTTTCGCAAGTTCAGGATAGTCAGTTAAATCAACGTCTGTTACGATATAATGCTTATCGGGTGCTGTATTGCCACTTTGCATAGCAAGTAGTTGTGTTTCTTTAAAATCTTCTGCTGGATTCGGGTAAATGTCTTCTTCTACAATCCACTTAATAATCCAAAACCTGACTTCACCAAAGATATGATTTGTCATTTGCTCGTAACAAGAGTCTGAAATAGGTTCAGCATAGTTTGCGTTAATTTCAAGTTTAGTTGGTAAATATAATTGTTTATTTTGTCCTTCAGGGCAATTGGAAAATGTTTCAGTTGAAATTAAATGCCCTACATTATAACCAATCTCCGAATACTCTGTTTGATAATCCTCTATCATAATACCTTGATTATTTATTATGTCTATCGAGGCTCCCATTTTTAAATCGTAAGTTTTAGATGTATAAGTTGCTCCCTTTTTCTCATTTGTCGAGCTTTCATTTTCTTTTTCAACCACGTCTTCGTTATTATCTAAATTAGTTGCACAACCGAAAAGAACGGTCATACTTAACACTAAAAAGAATAACAGTTTTCTCATAACACCCTCCCTAAGATAAAACCATATCACCTTTAACCTCAAAATTTGTGTTGCCTATTAAACTCTTCTGCTATCTCTTCACGATCACATGGATCTTCAATAACAATAATACCAAAAAATACCGAATTATGTTCTTAATTTTCAAATGGGACAGAGGGACAGGTATTCTGTCCCTCTGCTACTACTTGTATTTATTTTCAATCGCATTAGGAAATAGAGCCTAAGTTACAAATTGAAGTTAAATTCAATTTTAATTCAATCCAAATTGTTTTTTTACTTCTTCACTTGTCTTTGGTAATTCCATTCCCTTTTGCCAAATTAAGATTTTATCTTTTGGTGTTCCGTAATAGATTGTTTTTACCTCCTTACCACGGAGTAATTCTTGATCTTTAATGTCTATAAAATTATAAAATTTTTCCAACCCATAAGGAGGCTGTGCTTCTTCTTTTATGATTGTTCGTAGTGGAATTACATAAAAATTCCCTTCCCTGTCCATATCGTATTTCAATCTACTTAAACGATATCCATCATTTATTTCGGAATAAAATATAATATAACCATCCTCAGTTTCACTAATATCGCTGATTACTGCTACATCTGTTGACACGCTTTTGATATCCCACTTAAATAAGCCGACATATATCAAAATAATTGAGGCTATCAATAGTGTACTTATTAAACCACCTTTAATGAAGGACTTTAACCGTAATCTATTCCACGAAGTAGAAATGTTTTTTAAGACATTGCTATCCTTCCTATTTTTCATAATCGTTTTTTCCGGAATATGAATATCATCTTGAATTTTTTCCAATTCTATTTTGCAGGCATTACACTTTGATAGATGTTCTTCCACCATTCTTTTACTATCATCACTACACACTCCGTCATAATAGAGCGGAAGCATATCTTTAATTATCTCACATGACACTTTACTCATTTCCTACTCCTCCTTTAACAAGTCTTGAATTTTGCGTTTAGCTCGGTGAAATGTGACTCTCGCCCAACTTTCTGTTTTTTCAAAAAGCTCACTTATTTCTTTAAAGGAGAGTTCTCCAAATATCCTTAATGTAAAAACTTCTTTATGCGGCTCTTCTAAGCGATGTAAGACCCTATGTAACCGAAGAGTTTCTTCCTTTTTTACTATCATTTCTTCAATACTTTTCTCACTTGATTGTTCAGGTATATCACCTGTATCAAACCGCTTTTGCTTGTCGAGATAGGTAAAGTATGTGTTTTTAGCTATTTGACAGAGCCAAACATTTAGTTTGCATTTACCTTCGAATTTATCTATGTTTTTCAGAGCCTTGAAAAATGTTTCTTGTGTGATTTCTTCTGCTATTCTATCGTTACGGCTTAACAATAATACAAACGAGTAAACCTCCCGAAAGTATTGATTGTATATACTCTCAAACTCTGTCACATTTCTACCTCCTTTCATAAGTAAGACTGAGTAAAGTATGTTTCGTTACAATGAATCAAAAAAAAATCGGCAGACGTGTCATTCTGCCGGTTGGGACAGAGGGACAGGTTCACTGTCCCTCTGTTTAAATCAACGCTCCACTATTATTTTAACGTTGGGACAAGGTACCTGTAAACTGTACCCTATGTCAAGGACACATTGAAGAGGGACACTAAGCCACTCTAAGAAGATGATTTCTGTATTGAACAGGAGTCATCTTCTTTAAATCCCATTGATATCTTGTATTGTTATAATGAGTAATATAGCTTCTAATTTCCTTTTTAAGTTCTTTTAGATTTTTGCATTGTTTGATATTAGTTTCATCCTTAAAATGGCCAAAAAAGGATTCTTGG
>NZ_JBKBWN010000041.1:0-6033 GCF_046314235.1 Anaerobacillus sp. | reverse complement strand
ATACCGTTCCGCCTGATTTAAATTACGAAAAGCACCCAACCGATCATTACGGTTGGGATACCATTCATAAATGGATTGAAATTGACGGAATTCGTCCAAAGTTAGGCAACGCTGTTGAGCTTACCGCTTTTATGGTGTATTCAATTTGGCAGCAAGTAAATAATGCAATTGCTATGTTCACCATATTTTTGTTGCAATTTGGATTCTCGGAAATGGATTTCTTAGACGATTTTATTTCTAACATTCACACCACAATGCAACCTTTGAGGGATTATGTATTCAACAATGGTTTATCTTTTGCGCTCTTGTTTCTAGCTGCTATTGTTATAATTAAATATGGTCAAGGTAGAATCGGAGAAGCCTTTGTAGTAATACTAAAAGCACTGGTGTACAGTGCACTCGTCTTCTTAGTTATCGATAATGTTGATTGGGTTATCCGGAACATCGACGGGTTCATGAATTATGTAGCCATGTTTATACTCGGATTATTGAGCCTATCTCCAATAACTGGACAAACAGCGGTGGAGATCGCTAATACTCAAGTTATTCAAGTATCAAACATCTTATTTCGAACGTATATTGAGAATCCATGGGTTTATGGACAGTTTGCCAGTTTAGAAGCACCTATGCTAAGTGGAGCAGAGATTAATGAGTTGAGAAAAACGTTTGATGTTTCTGGTTGGACAACATGGAGAGATGCTAATCTTGCATATCCAACAGGTGGTGAAGAACGTTTAAAGATGATAGATATTATGAGAGATGATAGTATCACTCACTCAGCTGAGTTAGATATTAAATATTTTTCTTCTTCTGCTTTTGTTAGACTTATGTTAGTTGGCTTAACAGGTTTATCACTAATGCCAACAACCATTTTATATGCAGGAACAGCATCATTTCTGTTTCTTTCAAAAGTCGGTGTGATTTTGATTGCGATTCTATTACCATTTTTAGTTATGCTGAGCTTTTTGGGTGGATTCGGAGAAAGAGCACTTCGAAAAACGCTTGGAATTTGGATTAACCTTTTTTCCTGGGTTATTGCAGCAGCCCTTTTTATTGGTATTCCGATCTTGATTACAAACATTATAGATGTTTCAGAATTAAATATATTTGTTGCCCTAATTATTTTAATGCTTGTTAATGCGGTTGGAGTCTTGTTAATGCCAGCAATTGTTCTGTTTATTGCTCCTGGTGTCCAACGTGTTGCAGGGAAAGTTTTAACTGCTGGACGACGTCATATAGATCGTAAAAGAGGAGGAAGTGCTAACTATCAAGCGCCACGTATTTCACCAGATAGACGAAATTTCCGAAAATTTATGGATCGTCGTTCTGAACGTAAACGACATACTGATAACGCAACAGATCAAGGTAATAAAAAACAAACATTGCCAAGAAAGAAACCAACTACAAAAAATCAAAGTAATATGAGCAAATATCGTTTGATACGACCGAATGAAGCTGTAAGTGCAGCTAAAACAGGAATTCACATTGTTTCAGGAAACTATGTAGCAGCTGGAGTTGAAATTGGAAGAACCATTTCTGCGAGACGTGCTCAAAGACAAAGTAATACAACAAAAGAAAATAATGGTACAATAGATTTAAATCAGCGCCGACTGCAGCGTACAATGCAAATGAGAGAACGACAGAGAAGTAAACGAAGAAATTAGAGGGGGAGACAATAGTGAAGCGCTTCATTATTTTAGTAAGTGTACTCAGCATATTTTTAAGTGCTTGTTCAAGTAAAGAAGAAACTGCAACCTTATCATCTTATGATATTGACAATAAAGAAATTGTGACATCAAAGGACACTGAGTTAGTTTCTCCAAATCGAACAATTATTTTTCAGGGAAAAGATAAAGTCTCGTTTAACGAGCTCGACGAAAAAGAACAACAAGTAGTTAAATTTATAGAGGAATTTTTTAATGTGGATAAGGGGGAGACGATTGAAGAATTTGAAGCAAGAATAAGCAAATACTATCACGAAAAGCTTAGAGATTTTTACTTGGAAGCTGTTGAAGTAGGCGAAACAATATATCCAACTTTTTCTGAGAGAAGATTAAGTGATATTGTAATGCTACCTGAATATTATGAACATGTTAATGATTATGTTTTTCCAGTTTATGTGACTTTCCAACAAAATAATGAAGATCGACATGTGTTTTTGCATATTGGACTTGGAAAAGAAGGGAATGATATGAAAGGTTCTATTGGACTAGATGTCGACCACGAAGATGTTCATCGTTTTGTAAGTGATATGACGAAAAAATATGAGTTATTTGACATGAGTCGTGATGAGCTATTTAGAAGATGAAAAAATCGCGAACTTTTTGCGAACTCTTTTGTTCAAAAAGTGTGTTATATTCTTATTATAGGGAGTTTGCCAACATAGCAACTCTCTTTTTTATGTAGTTATGTTAAAATGAAATTTGTACAATTGCATAGCAGGGTGGGCGGTCGAATCTCCGATAAGGAGGTGAGGCTGGAATGGTTACAATAGATGTAGCAACTTTTACAATAAATTTTGCTATTTTGATTTTGACATTTCTCATGGTTGTGATCATGATTGTAAATGCAAAAAAGTAACCCACCCTGGCTTGCCGGCAGAGGGTGAGTTACACTTGCTAACTTACTAATTTACTTATTGCCGACCGCTCACATGCGGACAAGCAATTGTATAGAGTCGAGTGTTGATAGCACTCGGCTTTTTTATTATATGTCTTTTGTTATTTCCATATTAGCAAAATTTATCGCAGAGTGCAAAGGAGGTATTTTAAGTGTTAAGAAAATTAGGATCCGTTTAAAACGTCTTATACCTTAAGACGTTTTTTAAAATGATAGAGAGGATGAAAAGAATGGACATCGTATTTTTTACTGACGAAGAAAGCAAGAAAAAAATAAGCTTAGGTGTGGGGAACATTCAGTTAGAGAGTTGGTTTTTGAATCAACTTGAATCGTATGATGAATTTGAAATCGTAAATACTATCGAAAATACAGATGATGTATCCAACCAGGATGCTATTGTTCTTTTAAGAAAAAATAAAAGTGGTGGAATTGAAGATATTCCTAATATTGTGCACAAGTTTATCGATACAAATCCAAAAGGGTATGTATTATTTATTGCAGGAAACGAAGATGAGATGGGCATTAATTTAATTAGTAAACTCAAAGAGATAACAAATAATTTATTTGTAGCATCCGTTTCATCTGGTCAACTAGGTCCAGATGTAGTAGAAACTTCTTTTAAAAATATGCTTACCGCGATGGTAAAAGAGGACAACACAATTCATACTGAGGAAAATGTAGCTATGAAAGAGGAAATTTGTGAAAAAATAATTTATGAAGTAAAAAGTGCAAAAGGTGGTTGTGGTGCTACTACAATATCCACACATATTGCAGCAATGTCACAAAAGAAAGGACGGAAAACATTATTAGTAGAAACAAAAGGAAGTCTGACGTATTTAAGCACTCCTCATGAGTTAACTGTAATAGATATAGAAGAATTCAATAATAAACATTTTGAGAGCTATGATACCATAGTATTTGACGATGTAACGTATAACTTAAAAGAGAATATTTCGCTAAAAAGATTGCTTATTATTGATGGGAGTACAGAAAGTATTGAAAAATCTAAAGAGCTATCTTTTGACCATTTGGTCTATAATCAAGCTTGTATAGAAATTATTTCTGAGGAGATCATTAAGCACGAACTAAAATTAGAAAGCATTATTACTATACCGAATGATAGAGCACTTTTCTTACAAAAAGCTGCAACGGGAGAACTTCATTTAGAGCAGCTACAAAACTTGATTTAAACCTATTCAAATGTACCGTTTGAGTAGGTTTTTTTATTGGGAGTGAGAAAAATTCAAAAAAAGAGAGTAGTCAAGCTTATTTCCATTGGCTGTTTATCGATAGTAGTGCCGGTAGTAATGGTTGTGTTTGCTACGATTATCTTAGTATTTGGTTTTCTGATGGTAACGACGGGTAACTTTATGTCTTTGTTTGGGGTACAGGCTGAAGCGAAAGAACAACAACACGAGATAGAATTTCCGGAAGAGTTCTACCCTCTGTATGTAGAGGCTCAAAGAGAATTTAGAGTAAATTGGGGTTTGCTAGCAGCTCTCCATTTTGTACAAACAGACTTCGCTTCTTCGACAGGTTGGCTATCCAGATACCGAGATGTTTATAATCTACCAAACCACATTTGGGATAACTATCAAATGAGTCGAGAAGACTATTGGCTTACAAAGTACGGGATCCCTGAAGACTATGTTCCGGTACCACCCAACAGAAACAAGGCTGAGGACATTATTTATACTGTAGCAAATTACTTCAAAGGGGTTAACTTTGATGATGAAGAATGGGAAGAAAAAATTTATGAAATAACTCGTTCTTTTGAGAAAACACACATGGTAAAAACATACACATGGCTCTATAACACCATTTACGGTAGCGGAGGTGTATATCGATGGCCACTACCACCAGAATATGACCTTGATTATCTTACCTCGCCGTACGGAGACAGGATTCATCCTGTCTATGGAACTGTGATTTTTCATTCGGGCATCGATCTAGGCGCGCCATTTGGTACACCAATCTTTGCTATTGAAGATGGTATTGTATCGTATTCAGGATCTGCATCAGGGTATGGGACTTTAATCATCATAGATCATGGTGACGGAGTTGAGTCCTGGTATGGTCATTCTCAAGCATTATTTGTCTCAACAGGTGATACTGTAATGGCTGGACAACTAATAGCTGAAGTTGGCAGTGAAGGTACATCAACGGGGGCTCACTTGCACATAGAAATCCGCATAAATGGTAACACAGTAGATCCTTTATTGTATCTTGTTCCCCCTGGACAGGCTGTTGGGGGAGATTATATGGAAATTGTGATGATGGCAGCTGAGATGTATGGTGTAGATGCTGCTTTAATTGCTGCAATGATACAGCAAGAAAGTGGATGGAATCCCAATGCAAGAAGTCCAATGGGTGCATCTGGTCTTATGCAAATAATGCCCTTTAATTGGGCGTCACTAGGTATTACTGATCCTTTTGATCCCTACCAAAATATCATGGGAGGCACAAGGTATATTAAAAGTTGTTATGACCGATATCTAGGAGATTTACCTAGAACGCTAGCTTGCTACAACGCAGGTCCTAATGCTGTTGAACGTGCACTAGGATACGATGGGAGTAGTGGATATAGAGAAACCTTAGACTATGTTAGAAAAGTATCTAGTTATTATGAACAATACAAGAGGCAAGGACTTTAATAAGGAGGGATATAGTGGAAATATTATTAGTCGATAACCATCGTACTCAAAGTGACATCTACTCACAAATCAAAATGCTAGGCGGAAATGTAACGGTAAAAGGAGATGGGCAAGAGGTATACAAAGTCCTACAAGATAGGGAATTTGATGTAATTTTTATAAAATACTTTTTACTTGATCTAACAGCAATAGAAGTGATTGAAGAGATTAAAGAAATCAATAATGCCCCCATATTTGTTATTTCTGGAGATCAAAGTTTAGAAAAATGGAAAAAAGTCACTTCAGTGAAAGCACATTTTCTACCTGCTCCTTTTGAAGTAGATAAAGTGTTGGCCATTTTAAACAGAGCTAGACCTATAGTAAACTTAAAGAAGAATGAGGAAATAGCAAGTACTATAGAATCTAATTTAGAAATAAACACAGAAAATCCCATAGAGGATAGTTATCCGCAAGAAGATAATGAAATTGATGTAGCAGAAATTGAAGAGATACCTGTATTTAATTTACAACCAACTAAGGTGTGGACCAAAGAAGCAAAACCAACCAAGAAAAAACGATTAAAAACATATGATGAACCTAAGGCGACAATCATAAATATATTTTCACCAAAAGGTGGTGTTGGGAAGACCACAACAGTAGTAAATCTAGCAACCTTTTTAAAGACAGAATTAAATTTAAATGTAGTAATCTTAGAGTTTACAAGACAAACTGGTAACGTTCTAGGACACTTTTCTGTTAATCCGACTGTCACTATTAAAGA
>NZ_JBKBWN010000040.1:0-6245 GCF_046314235.1 Anaerobacillus sp. | reverse complement strand
CAAACATGGTAATTGCCATAATGACCGGATAATCTCTTTCAAACGTTGCATCAATAAATAACTTCCCGATCCCAGGCCAACTAAATAATGTCTCTACAATTACAGAACCACCAATAAATGTAGGTAGCATTAAACCGAAAATTGTAATAATCGGAATAAGTCCATTGCGTAAACCATGCTTATAAATAACTGTTCGCTCACGGAAACCTTTAGAACGGGCAGTACGAATATAATCTTGATTTATAACTTCTAGCATACTTGATCTAGTATAACGAGTAAGACCAGCCATATCAGCAGTTGCTAGAACAATAGATGGCAAGATTAAGTGATGGAGACGATCTAATATACTAAAGTCTCCTCCAAGTGTTGATACACCACCTACCGGTGTCCAACCTAATTGAACAGAGAATAACATAATAAGCATAAGTCCTAACCAAAAGTTCGGTGTAGCTAAACCTAAAAATGAAGTTATTGTTACACCATAATCTAACTTTGAATACTGCTTAGTAGCAGATAAAACACCAAACGGTATTGAAATGACAACTGCTAAAATCGTTGAAAATAACATTAATATTAGTGTATTTGGTAAACGATCTAAAATCATATCTTTAACAGGCTGTTTTTTTGTAAAAGAAGTCCCAAAGTCTCCTTTAACAACATTGCCCATCCAATTAAGATATTGAATATGCGGTGGTTGATTTAAGCCTAACTTCTCCATTTGTCTCTCACGATCCTCGACAGATATATCTGGATCTAAGTTCATAATCGCAGGTTTCCCTGGTGCCGCATACATAATGGCAAAGGAGATAACTGAAATCCCAAACAAAATTGGAATCATCATCACTAGTCGGCGAATTAAATACGTAGTCATTTACATTACTCCCTTACTGATTATTTAATCGAAAAACTTGGCCGATCGCCAAGTTTAAAAAGCGAATGCCTTCGTTTTTCTTATACTTTATAAAAACCATAACAGGTAGTTATAATCTTTAAAAAGTATAGGAAGAAGGGGACAGGTAGTCCCCTTTTATCCATACTAGTTGTTATCTAAATACCACTCATTAACACGGTAGAAAGTTACGCGCGGATGGTGAACGAAACCTTTAATGTTTTTGTTCATAGCAAGATGTTGTTGTGGGTAGTAAAGGAACGTGTATGGTTGCTCCTCAGCAAGGATTTCCCAAACTTTTGCAAGTTCTTTTGCACGTTCTGTTTGATCTAAGATTGTTCTGTTTAAATCAGAAATTCTATCTACTTCTTCATTAGAGAAGCTAATGTTATTTAAACCATTTTCAATTTCTTTAGAGTGCCAAATAGCAGTTGGATCTGGATCAAGAGCTAGACCCCATGCTAATACTACAGCATCAAAGTCGTAGTTTGGAGGGTTGATCTTATCTAAGAATGCGCCCCACTCCATTTGTTCTGCTTTAACTTCGATACCAACTTGACCTAAATACTGTTGCATAATAATCCCGATATCACGACGAGTTGTATTTCCATCGTTTGAAAGAACTGTGAACGAGAATTTTTGTCCGTCTTTTTGAAGAATTCCATCTGCACCTGGCTCCCAGCCAGCTTCAGCTAATAATTCTTTTGCTCTTTCAGGATTGAATTCAAATTTAGGAACATTGTCATTGTACGCCCAGCTAAGTGGAGATACAGGGGCATGTGCTACTTCTGCACGGCCTTCTAATATTGTTTCAGTAATTTCTTGACGATCAATTGCATGTGTTAATGCTTGACGAACTTTTTTGTCTTGGAACAATGGATTTTGTAAGTTCCAACCAATATAGTCATAACGTAAAGCTAAAGTTGAAGATACGTTCACATGGTCATAATTTTCAATTGTTACAAGCTCAGAAGCTGGTGCAACGATGTGATCAACGTCACCAGTTTCAAGTAATAATACTAACGCATTAGCGTCAGCAGCAAAACGCCAAGTTACTTTATCAAGGTAAGGACGGCCTTCAAAATACTCTTCAAACGCTTCTACTACTAAGTTTTGTCCTGGAGTCCAGCTTACAAATTTAAATGGACCAGCTCCAACTGGGTTGTCGATATTATATTCTCTGTAATCTTCTAAGTCAGCAATAGCTACATCTTCTAATAAGTGCTTAGGTAAAATTGCATATCCAGCAGTAATTGCCCATTGAGCATCTGGCTCAGATAACGTAAATTGAACTGTGTAGTCATCTAAAGCTTCAACTTTTTCAAGTTTGTCAAATGTACTAGCACGAGGACCAGTATAGTCTGGGTGTACTGGAATTTCAAAAGAGAATACTACGTCATGTGCAGTTAGTTGAGTACCATCATGGAACTTAACATCGTCACGCAACTTGTATGTCCAAACCAACCCGTCTTCAGAAATCTCTGGTTGATCTACTGCGATGTGTGGAACCATCTCAAGGTTCTCATTTGAACGCATTAATCCTGCAAATACTAAATCTGTAACATCAGCACTAGCTGAGTCTTGGTTATAGTAATCATTGAAGATTACAGGCTCACCAGAAGATCCTAATACAATACTTCCACCTTGTTTCGGTTCTCCAGTTGCTTCTTCCCCAGCTTTTGCATCATCTGTTGCTGGAGTTTCTTCCTTTTCTGTAGTTGTGCCATTTCCGCCACATGCTACTAGGAATAAAGATAACATTAAAATCATGCTTAGAAGTGTTAATAACGACTTCTTTGTTGTCATTTGAATTTCCCCCTTTAGAAAATTTTGAATATTTAATGTAGAGATGGACTCTACCGAATGCCACATACTATTCGTATAGGTGGCAAGCGACAAAGTGGCCTGGCTCTAACTCTTTCAACATAGGTACAACTTGCTTACAATGATCCATCGCTTGCGGACATCGTGTATGAAATACACATCCTTGCGGTGGGTTTGCAGGGCTAGGAACGTCCCCTTTTAAGATAATTCGCTCACGCTTCACTTCACTCGGATGAGTTTTAGGGATAGCTGAGAGCAATGCTTGAGTATACGGATGAAGTGGGTTGCTATATAACGTTTTTTTATCGGTTACTTCCATCATCCTACCTAAGTACATAACGCCAATTCGATCTGAGATATGTTTAACTACAGCTAAATCATGGGCGATAAATAAGTACGTTAACCCAAACTCTTTTTGAAGATCATCCATAATATTTAGAACTTGCGACTGAATTGACACATCTAATGCAGAGACTGGTTCATCTCCAATAATTAACTTTGGATTTAACGTTAACGCTCGGGCAATACCAATTCTCTGCCGTTGTCCACCTGAAAATTCATGTGGGTAACGATCTCGTAGATTTGGATTTAATCCAACTCGATCAAGTAAATGCTCAACTCTTTCTTTTCGTTCTTTCTTCGAATATAAGTTATGGACCCGGAATGGTTCTTCAAGAATAGTTCCAACCGTTTTCCGTGGGTTTAAAGAAGAGTAAGGATCTTGAAACACCATTTGAATATCTTTGCGATATGGCTTTAACTGATTTTCACTTAAACCTGAAAGATCTTGGCCTTCAAAAAGGATTTCGCCTTCTGTTGGTTCATACAAACGAATGATCGTTCGTCCAGTTGTTGACTTTCCACAACCAGATTCTCCTACAAGACCAAACGTCTCTCCTTTTTTAATGAAGAAACTAACATCATCGACAGCCTTAATATGCCCAACTGTTTTCTGAAGAATCCCTGATTTAACTGGAAAATATTTCTTAAGACCTTTTACCTCTAGTAAAATATCAGAATTCTTTTGTTCTATTAAATTAGTACTTGAGTCTAATGTAACATTACTCATCTCTAGTTATCTCCTTCCTCATGCAAGAAGCAACGCGACTTGCGGCCTGGATAAACTTCAATAAGCTCTGGTTGACTTTCCAAGCACTTTTCCATAACATGTGCACAGCGCGTTGAAAAACGACAGCCTTTCGGGAAGTTATCTGGAGAAGGTACATTTCCACCTATTGAAGACAAACGATCTTGTTCTTCATCAATTTTCGGAACTGAGTTCAACAATCCTTGAGTATAAGGATGTAGTGGTTTATCAAACAGCTCAACAATCGCCGACTCTTCTACTACCTGTCCTGCATACATAACCAATACTCTGTCAGCTAGTTCAGCAACAACTCCTAAATCATGAGTTATTAAAATGATCGAGGAACTGAATTTCTTAGATAACTCTTTCATCAATTCTAAAATTTGTGCTTGAACAGTAACATCTAATGCAGTTGTTGGCTCATCTGCTATTAATAGCTTTGGATCACAGCTCATCGCCATAGCTATCATTACCCTTTGTCTCATCCCACCAGATAAACGGTGAGGGTAATCATCCAATATCTCTTCTGCACGAGCGAACCCTACAATTTTAAGAAGTTCAACAGCTCTTTCTCTCGCTTCTTTTTTCGAAATCTTTTTGTGATAAATTAGAACTTCTGTAATTTGTTCACCAATTGTTAAAACCGGATTAAGTGAAGACATTGGTTCTTGGAAAATCATTGCTATATCATTCCCACGAACTTTGAACATCTCATTTTCACTTAATGAAAGTAAGTCGGTTCCGTCAAAAATAATTTCTCCAGCTACAGTTTTCCCACCTGGTTTTGGTACAAGCCCCATAATCGAAAGAGACGTAATACTTTTTCCAGATCCTGATTCACCAACAATAGCCAACGTTTCACCTTTTTTAACTTTAAAGTCTAATCCGTCAACAACTGGAAAAACTTTGTTTTTTGAAAAAAAGTGGGTCTTTAAGTTTTTTACTTCTAACAACGTAGACATCAGTTGCATTCACCACCTATTATTCCTGTTCTATGAAACTAGTACCTATTAAATTATAATTTTAAAAAAGTTAATTTTCTAACAATTTTAGGTAAATTAATTTTTTGAAAATAATAATTTTTCTCACATAGTGAATATTACACCAGCTTAGCAATTGTGTCAATATTATTACAGCAATTTTTAGAAAACACTTATTTCAAGAATAATAATATATTCAATAAGCATTGTAAGGGGTAGTTTTATATTAATGAAATACTTTGTTCTAAATTTATTTTACACAACAAAATAATTTTAATTATTCTGAAAAAATAAATCTGTCATTACACAAATACAGAAAAGTTATACTTTTCAAAATAATTAGTAAATGTTAGCTGTTTTATGTTTAAAATACAAAAAAAGATTAACCTCTAACGAGGCTAACCTTTATTTTACTTTTTTATTTTTCAATTACTCGTGGATCAAGGGCATCACGTAACCCATCACCAACAAAGTTAAATGATAGTACTGTTAATAAAATCATCATACCTGGAAAGGTTGGATACCACCAAGCATTTCTAAATATTGTTACACTCTGAGAGTATGTAAGCATGTTACCCCATGTAGCCGTTGGCGGCTGTACTCCTAATCCTAAGAAACTAAGCGCTGATTCTGTTAAGATAAATGAACCTACCGCAAGTGTCGCTGCAACAATAACAGGACCAAAAGCACTTGGTAAAATTTGTCCAAAGATAATTCGTGTATTTGACATACCAATTGTTCGGGCTGCTAAGACAAATTCTCGTTTTTTTAATGTTAAAAACTCACCACGAACTAAACGGGCCGTTCCAGTCCAGCTTAAGAAAGCAAAAACCATAATTAGTTTATCAATACTCGGCTCAAGCACGGCAACTAACGTAATTAATAAAAAGATACTCGGAAATGAAATAATTACATCGACTAAACGCATTAAAAACGCGTCTACTAAACCACCGAAATATCCAGAAATTGCTCCTACTGTTGTTCCTATTGTCACGGCTCCAACCATCGCTACAAAGCCTACAAATAGAGAAACTCTCCCTCCGAATAAAAGTCGGCTAAAAATATCTCTACCTAAATGATCAGTTCCTAACAGAAACTCTGCGCTCGGTTGCGCTAAACGATTTCTTAGGTTCTGGAAGTCTGGATCATGTGGTGCAATCCAAGGTGCTAGTAGTGCACTGCCAATTATAAATACCAATAGAATTAATCCAAACACAGCTAACTTATTTTGCAAAAATTTAGCAACAATTATTGATAAAAGAGAACGTCTTTTCCCTAACGTTTGTTCAATATTATTATGAATGTTATTGTTTGGTAATTGTAGTTCTGGTTTTCCCATACTTGCCACCTCCTAATACTCGATCCTTGGATCTAGAACTGCATAAAGGATATCTGCGATTAAGTTTCCAAGAACTGTTAGTACTGCACCAAACATGGTAATTGCCATAATGACCGGATAATCTCT
>NZ_JBKBWN010000039.1:0-9987 GCF_046314235.1 Anaerobacillus sp. | reverse complement strand
ATTAAACTTAAATAGCTATGAACAGTGTTATGTCCTATACTTTTTAGTAACTTTAACTTAGCCATTTTAGCACCTTCTGTCCTGTTTTTACTAAATATATCTTACCACGCTTGTTGAACTAAACTGCTTCGTTAGTTTAAGTGAAACATTTCACAAACTAACAGATATTTATAAATAAATCATACCAGAAAATAACAAATAAGGGGGGGATAATTGTTATACTACTTGAAATCTATGAGTAGTTGGTTAATTACTTTTTGCGCAGTATCTAGTCTACTAAGAAAGAGAATCACTTTGAATGCAATCCTCCCTCTTAGTTGGTTATTCTATTGCCAGTATCGTTGTATGGACCGGCAAGTGAGTTTGTTGTTTTTTAGTATTTCTTATTCAACATTAGCTTCCTTTAGTTCAAAAAAAAGGATTTACTCCTTATAGAAGAAAATCCTCCCTTAGTATTAAACACTTTACAAGATAAACTTTGCTAATTGTTCACCCCAAGATGATAATTCTGTTTCGATAAATCCAGCCTTTTTATAAGCAAATTTTGCCGAAAGATTTTCAGGATGATAACCTATCATAATAAGTGGAATATTTTTATCATTAATCCCTCTTATCTTTTCAATAATGAGATAAATAGCTTCTACGCCTATACCTTTTCTCTGGTGTTCTTTATCAATCATAAGTCTATAAATCCAATAATTATAATCGTCAGGGTCTATACCAAACATTGTAAACCCTATCATCTTGATATCGATATATATACCTTTTGCATAGAAGTTATCTAAAAATTGAACTTCTGCGATAGAATAAAGATTGGAGGCAATAAATGTACGTTGTTCTTCTTTTACAGATAATTTAATTGCTTCTTCCCAGTTGCTTTTATCAATGGATTTTAAGTATATTTTGTTCAATTCCTCGCCAACTCCTTGTCCCACTCTTATGAATACCTACTGAAAATTACTCTTTCGATTATTTGCAATCTCTATAATTACTGACGATAAAATGGAAATAGTGAATATAATAGCAAGTAAAATGAGAGCTACGATGTCATTAATTGTTTCATATGCGTGGGATTTATAAGGGATAAAATTTATTTTGATAAAGAAAAAAATCATTCCAACACCAGTGGCAATAGCAGGTATATATTTTATTAACCTACTAGATACCCTTTTCCCAATAAAATATGTAATGACTGAAATTAAGCTCATTATTATGACACTTACAAGAATTGCAACCTGAATATCCATAATTCCCTCCTAATTAGTGGTTCTTATTTGATAGGCTAATTTTCGATTACAATCTCTCCTTCACCTTTTGGTATTTCGAAACCATTAAGGTAGGCGGTTAAAATCTCTTCTGTAATAGGGAACGCATTAGCATCAAAACGTTTGTTCCGTAGATTAATCCTTTCTCGCAAATCATCAGGATGGACTTTTAAATAAATAAGTTTCCATTTACCGCCGGACTTTTCAATAAGTTGTTTATATTCGTTCCTTCTTACACGAGCCCAAAAAAACTAAAGTCAATTACCACCTGTTGTTTATCTTGAATTAACTTTATTAAATAATTGCGTAATTTTCTTTCCGCATCTTTCTTGTAGTCCTCAATCTTTTCCATTGGGAAATCAATCCCATATCGACCATTAGTAGCCCATATTTCTTCATCAATAGAAAGACGTACAAAACCTTCTTTTTCTAATTGTTGTGAGAATGTAGTTTTCCCAGAACCAGCCACACCACACATCATTACCACTAGAGGAGTGATATCATCTCGCTCACGATAAATTAAGTCAAAATTAAATTTTCCAAACATCTTGTTACTCCCCCATTTTTTTGATATGAATTCCTTCATAATCAATTGACTTTTAACTTTACCGCGTCGTGCTTTAACAATAGCGTCGTTGCTGTTCAAGTAACGCTACTCGATCAGGCTTGATAGTAAGAAGTTTTCCTTTACCTGGAGACAAAGAGTTCCATCTATAACAGCCCCATATACTCTTTCTTTCTCGATTAAATTAATTTTCAATAACTCTTACTATGTACTAGCGCCTCCGATTTTGTAGGTACATCTTCTCAAAAATTTTGTTTATTTAGCTTTATAGTTATGGCCCCTTAAAATAAGAAAAAGAGGAATAACCAATAAAATTAAACCAAATGTTTTAAAGAATGATTTGAAGTAAGCTGTCGTTAGCTCAACCAAGAAAGAATTATGAATTAACAATAATATTATAAATAATATAAATAATAGCAATAGCAGCTAAGAATAAACCAAATCCACCTTTTCCATAGTACATTCTGTCAGAAGTATCATCTTTTTCAAAAATACTTCTTTTATCCTTATTCTCATCCATTTACTGACCCTCCCAAAAGTTGTTTTTATCTATATGAAGAACAAGGACTGAAAGTTCCAAACTAAAATTTTTTTAATCGCATTTTCCACTATACCTTTTAAGTTTGTTAAAGATAGTTCTTCAAACATTTCATCAAGACCTGCTTATTGAAGTAAACTAACATTTCACAATCTCCAACTAATTTTAACATAAATATCCAAGTGAAATTTAAAATAATCCAAACAATATAAATTATGCGCTAAATACATGTATAACGATTTGTTCAAAAAATAGTAGTGTAAAATGTAACTTAACACCGGTTGTTGTTATTTCACATTTGATGCAAATACTACTTCATAAAAAAGGAATTAATTTTCTAATTTATGGTAGCATTGATAACATGGAGATATTGGCATCAACATTTACGATGCAGGTTTGTGAAGATGAATTGCTTTGAACAGTTTTGAATTTATAACTTGATAGAAGGATGAGGTACTTTGATTAAAATAATTGATATTAGTAATCGAAAAAACGCTGAAGATGTTTTAAACATGCAGTTACTATCCTATATGGTAGAGGCAGAAATTATTGGTTGCTATGATATACCACCATTAAAGGATACAGTTAATACTTTACAACAATGTGGAGAAACTTTCTTTGGTTATTATGATCGTGAGAAACTATGCGGAGTAATTTCTATTAAAATAAACAATGATGAAGTTGATATCCATAGGTTAATCGTGCACCCCAACCATTTTAGAAAAGGAATTGCACAGTTGCTTTTAAATCTTATAGAAAGTATGTGTGAAGTTAAAACAATGAAAGTAGCAACGGGCTCTAAAAATACTCCAGCAGTTAATTTTTATAAAAAGAACGGATTTCAAATAATCAAGGAAGTCACTGTACATGAACAACTTTCCTTAACTTTCTTTGAAAAAATTATTGAAAGGTCTAATTAACAATGGTACTAGCAACTTTATCTACTGGAATTTCACAAAAGGAGAGTACTTATGACAAGTTTAAACCAAATAAAATTAGATGTAGTTCACCAGGAAAACAGACAGCAGTACTTAGAATATCTTCTTTTAGCTGATGAGAGTGAAGTGGCAATAAATAAGTACATAAACGAAGGAGAAATGTTTTCTATTCATTATGAAAACAAAATGGCTGGGGTGGTAATTTTCAACTACCACTCACAACTGATAGTTGAATTAAAAAATATTGCACTAGCCCCTAACTTCCGGGGAAAGGGATTAGGAAAACTAGTTATTACGAAGGCGTGTGAGTTATACAAAAGAAAAGGGAATAGCAAGGTAATCGTTGGAACAGCCAATTCAAGTATAGGTAATTTGGCATTTTACCAAAAAGTTGGTTTTAGAATGACTGAAATTAAAAAAGATTTTTTCAGAGATTATCCTGAGCCAATCTATGAAGATGGCATTAGAGCCTTAGACATGGTTATGTTTGAAAAGTATTTAACTTAATCGTTTTTTCCTTTTAATGAAATAGCCATCTACATTTTGCAGATGGCTATTTTATCACCTAATCAACGCTTTTTCTTTGCTCCAAATTCTTCATATTCTCCCCAAGCTAGATAAGCAATTCCTACAATCAATGCTAAAAAACTAAACGTATTAAGTGTATTCCCTACATATTGCAACATGGCATTAAATAAACCTGCGTCCCAGCTTAAAACTCCTGAACCAAAAATAGCAGCAGTTATGTATTTCATAGCAAGTAAAAATGCAGCTATTGCAATGAATGCTACTCCAGCGCCTCGTTTTGTCATTTTATTCACTCCTTGTTTTTTGATCTATTTTTCTGCAGCCACCGTTTGTTCTGGTAGTAAAGGCTCGTACATCATGATTGCATGATTTTCCGTAATAAATTCATCGCTAATTTCTCGTTTGTCTAAATTATATATTTTACGAAAAATTCGATTATGCCTTACGTAACCACCCCAATATTCACGAGTAATCCAATGATCGCGTTGATAGACTTCATAAGTCCTGATAGCTGGCACGTCTTGACGCCATTCTCCAACTAAATGAGTGTCTGTCAAATATACAACCAACTGATAGGTGTTATTCGTCTCATTTTTAATTTGCAAATCAAGATAGTTATAAGCGCAAGTCGCACCACTTCCAAATGGCTGACTTCGATTAGAATCAGGAAAAACGTCATAACTATGTCGGTATCTTTCCGTAACAGTTAATGGAGAATGTAACGTCATCCAATAGATTAAATTAGACAATTGACATAAGCCCCCACCCACACCTTGCAGCACCCTCCCATAATGGAGAATCATTCCATCAACATAGCCTTTTCGTTTCGTTGTATTACCAATTAAACGCCAATAAGAGAACGTTTCTCCTGGTTTTATCAACACTTTATTAAGTTTGGCTGTCGCGATTTTAAGGTTTTTAATTTTATTATGCTGTAACCACATATCGACATCTTTTAATTGTCGAAGCAGTAATGTCCGGTGAGTAAAAATTTGATGCGGTAATAGATTGTCATTTTTCTTCAAAGCAAATTTCTTTTTCCCAGTGAACCACTCTAGATATCTTTTAGAACGATAATACTTTTTCCCGAAATAAATGCGAATAGAACTTCTTTTAATAGGCTTTAATGACTCCATCGTTATCCTCCTATTTATCACTTCAATAGTCCATAAGAGATTTTCGATCTATGCATATTGACGCTGGTTCCAGTATATCTACTTAACTACTATTCTAATAACAATTATTTCAAATTAAGCTAATTTTTACAATCTCTTTTAATGACAATTTTGAATTTTACCTCAACCCTAAAAGTAAAAGTAAATTCAAAACAATTCACTTAGAATTCATTTAATAATAAGAAAAACGCCCACCTTTTATGGTAGACGCACTTAGAAACTCGTTATTAAAAAGACAATTTACGTTGATAGTACCCATTTTCTTCTAAGAAATCCTTAGTATAGACATCGAAATCTTTTAGCAGTTCACGCCAGAATTTATTAGATATACCGTTCTTTTTGTAAGTATTCCAGTACAACTCACCGTCAAATAGTAATTCACCATCCACAATTTCAAAACCTTCTACATTTTTGGCAAAGGCTTTTAACCACTGTTTATTTAATTCATTAATAATTTCAATTCTCTCAACAAAGTCCGCTTCTATATCTAAATCTTTATAAATATCCGTCAACAGAGATAAACTTTGATAATCACTTGTAGCAGAGGCGGTTTGATCTTGCATCCATCTAGTAAAGGTCGATTCAATTACAGACGCATTTTCATCCGTTTTCGCTGTAACATTTTCATCTAGTTTGTTAAGCTCCCGACCTAGCTGAGCATATTTTTGCAATGTCCAAATAAGGTTATAGTGATTTTCGATAATCATTTGAGCCTCATTAATTGAAATTTTTCTTTCGTTAATCGCTTTATCATAGATTTTTTGATTATAGTTTAGATTATGGCCCACTCTAGAAACATCATTGGATAACTGGTGCGATAAGTAACGATCATACCCTTTATTCTCAGTGAATTGTTTAAATCCAAAAGCACAAAGTAAAACAATAGAAACTATTAAAATGACATTTCTTACTAGCTGTTTTTTTGGTTCGACTTGCAAGTCACGAATGTGATCACGATAAAGAAGGACTTGAAAGCTCGCAAATGAGACAATAGGTAATGCAAAATATACGATAACTTGCAGTGTTCCTGTAAACCACAGGTTTTCCTTCATCGATTCCATGAACAATGAGAGAATAATAGCTAATGTAAGACTGAGTATTAGTTTTAACCCTTTCGCTTGCCCTTCCCCTACTGAATAGTTAGCAAGACTAATAATTGCTAAGATGACTAATAAAAAGATGATCATGACATTTCCTCCAGTTTCTATCTCTACTATTTAATTTCACATTACCAATTTTTCCAAATAAAAACAATCTATTCTTCATAAAAATTACAATTGTGAAATTAGGAACTGCTTATTAAGTCCCCCAATTTTTATACGAAACTCTTTGAAAAAAGTTCCAAACAAACCAAAATCCTCTCGCATCCTACTTTCCCCTAATAACTTCTCCCTTTTATATGTATAAGGTAGCAATTCCTCCATTTGACTGGACGCCAGTATACTATTGTTTTTAAAGTTATGATTGACAATTTATTCCCTTTCGCAATATACTGTGTATAAACAGTATATACAGTTGAAAGAAATTGAGGTGATGCATGTATGTGGATTCACTTAAATGAAGAGGATTCACGGCCACTTTATGTCCAAGTGAAGGAGCAACTAATCCGCGAAATACTGAATGGATCGTTAATTCCAGGAGCAGAACTCCCATCGATCCGAGGGTTGGCAAAGGAACTGCGAACAAGTGTGATCACTGTGAAACGGGCATACCAAGATCTTGAGCATGAAGGTTATATTTTTACCCGAGCTGGAAAAGGCAGCTTTGTTAAGCCTCAACCTGATGGAGAATTAATCAAACAAAAGTTAAGTCTATTTCAAAAAAAGACAGAAGAGCTCATTCAATTTGGTCGTCAGCAGCATCTCTCTGACGAAATAATGATGAACGTGTTCAATGATTGTCTTAAAAAGGGGGAAAAGCAGGAATGAACAATATCATTGAAGTCCGTAATGGGATGACGAAGTTTAAAGGGTTCGAATTAGGACCGATTAATATTGAAATACCCAGAGGAATGATCACGGCACTCATTGGCAGAAATGGCGCTGGCAAAACAACTTTTTTAAAGGGCATTAGTGGACTCTCTCCCTTCCATGAAGGATCCGTCACCTACAACGGTTCCGAAATCGATTTCCTTGATCCTCTTATACGTACTAAAATGACCTACATAAGTAACGACCTGCAAATGTACAGTGATTTTACAGTGAAGCAATCGTTAAATTTCATCTCAAAACTCCATAAAAACTGGGCAGATCTTTGGATTGAAGAATGGCTGCGGGTGTTTCAAATTTTACCGCGCATGCAAATTCACCAACTATCTAAAGGAATGAAAATGAAATTTAATCTTTTGTTAGGGCTAGGTCATGAACCGAACCTCGTCTTACTCGATGAACCTACAGATGGTTTAGACAGTATTTCAAGGCAACAATTTTTCGACCTACTACAAGCATATATCGAAAAGGACGACCGCTCTGTTGTTATATCTACACATTATACGAAGGAAATCGAGTCTATTTGTGATTATGTTATTTTTATAAAAAATGGGACTACGCCTTTATTTGGCGAAGTCGAAACATTAAAGGAAGCGTTCAAAGTTTTTTCTCTACCACCGAACGAAACGATCTCAGGGATCAATGGCATCATCTCTTCTGTTACGACAAGGCTTGAAAAAAAGGGGATTATTCGTTCAGAAGCTGTGACGAACTTACCAGAGTATGCAGTTATTAAAAAGCCGACTCTTGATGACCTCTTCCTTTTCGTTGTAGAAGAAGGAGACACAGGAAAGGTAAAGGGGGTAGAACAATGATCACTCTAATTAAACGCGATTTACTCTCTACGAAAAATGTTTGGTTTTTCGTATTACTAGCCTTAGGAATCGTCTGGGCGTTCTTATCTTATATTATCCTTCAACATCCAGGAGAAGTAGTAGAACTACTGGTCATTCCTGCATTTTTGACGGTCTTCTTTGGCTATGGGTTGGTTGCCCACGTTTGCCGCGTCGAAGACTTAAATCGGGTCAACGAACGGGTGCTCCAGCTTCCAGTTCATCACCATGTTCTTATTTTGTCACGCTATTTAACTAGTTTTTTGTTAGTAGCCATTCTTTTAGTAATTAATCTCGCTTTTTTTGGAGTGTTATCCTTTTTTTCGGATGGAAAATTATTTACTTTTAATGAAATATCCACTTATGGTTATCTATTATTTCAGCTTTTGATCCTGATCATTTTACTATATTTACCGTTTTATTTTGCGAAGAGTAGTAATGTCGCAACTTGGTCGATTCGTATTTCAGTATTTTTATGGCTGCTATATACTTTCTTACTACCACTTTTTTATTTCGAGCGAATACATCGTAAGTATGTACCAGATCAATATTATGATCATTTAGGGGTATTTTTGTTTTTATTCACACTGCTCCTTGTCCCAATCTCTTTTGCTAGTTCAACATCAAGTTTCCGCTTAAAGAGACTGCGTAAAAGAAATCTATTACCATTAGCAAGTCTTTGTGTAATCATTTTCATTGTATTTGCAGGCGTTGCAAAAATAGCCGAAAGCAAAAGTTTAAGTAGTGTTGCTGACATTCTCATGGACACGAAGGTCGAGAATGTAAAGGTCAAGGCATTTCCTGCCTACCAATACGACGAAGGTGAAACGCCAGTGCAATATCGAGTTCTTGTCACGATAGAATTTTCAAATGATAGTTTTTCTGAAAACAAACAATTAGTTTATACTGAGCCTATTTATGTACAAGTATCAGGTTCTACACGAGATTATTTAGGGTTAAACGGGTTTGAAGTTCCGTTCGAATGGTTATTTTCATCCCATTATGTTGGACGTGACAAAGAAGAACGGAAACGATATGCCTATGAAATTGAAGCCCCAAACTTTTTAACTGAAGAAGAAAAAGTGACATTCCTTGCGAACTTTACTGAAGAAGATTTCACAGTGTTTATCGAAAGTAAGTGGTTGAATGCTGGAAGACATCTGGTGGATTGGAGGAAGCGCTAGTTTTTTAAAGGCAAAAAAGGAGCAGATTTTGCTCCTTTTTTGGTGTTTATGAAATTGGTCGCACTATACTCTAATGCTATTGTTTAGGCTATATAAGGCTTGCCAAAACGTTTAATTAATTTAAATTCTTCTACAGTTGACGAAACAATCATTGAGGCCACTATATTTTTTTACCTAGTCGTTAATGTCGACCACGTTTCCTCTAGCCATGTATCAAAGTCTGCGCCTTTATCGCCTTCATAGACATCATATAAATCAAGTCGCATTTTCTTAACTTTTTCTTTAAAATCCTCATACGAATGATCAGCAGGTAAACTCTTCTTAATTCTTAAGAGGATTTTGTTCGTTCCTTTGATCAGTTCGCCTTGCTTATGTTTTGGCATTGTAACTGCTTCACCTAATGATTTAAGTTTACGGTAAGCGGCTTCCTGTACTTTGTAAACAGAATCTCCTGCCATACTATGCTTCAATAGTTCAATCGCCTCTTTGCTCTGCAATTGCCCTAACTCCTCTACCGCATCCAATCGCTCTCTCCAATTAGAGGTTCTATTGATCGATTTCTTTAACTCGTTAAATTTCACTTTCACATCTTGATCTGTATTAATTTCGTTATTACTCAAACTATCCAATCTCCTTCATATAAAAAACTTTTGACAAAGCGTCTATCAACTATTGTACCATTATAATCCAACGCACATACTTATTTATTTTATTATCAATGACAACCTCTATTAATCGAAGGGTTATACGATTTTGTTGGCTGAAACAAGAATAATTCCTTGGTATATGAATGACATTGTAAACTATATGAATTTCAAGGACACAGTTTCCTAGTATCTGGGAAGTCTAGTCCACTAACCACACTGATAAGGACACTAACTCCTAATAACTGGTAATCTCAGTCCGCTAACCACAACTATAAGGACACTAACTCCTAATAACTGGTAATCTCAGTCCGCTAACTCCCCCTATA
>NZ_JBKBWN010000038.1:0-10236 GCF_046314235.1 Anaerobacillus sp. | reverse complement strand
GTTTCAGGTACTGAATTAGAGAGATATGATTGTTTGGTTGAAATTATAGATAAAAATCAGAAGTCACAAAAAATTGCTGTTAAACAATGGTGGCAGTAACAAAATCTTTTTTTTAGTAACGAATGCGTTAGCACAAGAAGCTAGCGCTCTTCTTGTTCAACAAACGAAGCAGGTTTATTCAAGAAGAAAGGGTAGGGATAATGAAAAAATTACTTAATATTACGATAGTAACAATGTTAGCATTTACTTTAAGTGCCTGTGGGAACAACGTAAAATCAAATACAATTGTCAATGCGGAGTTGACAGACAGGGAGAAAGGGATACTTTTAACTACTTCGGACCATTCATTTGTATTCGATTTCAATATTGATAGTGAATATACAGAGGCATCAGTTTGGTTTGAAAAATATGAATTTGGTAAATTGGTTGATGAACAAACAGGACAACTTTTAACTAAAATTATGAATAATGGTTCTATTATTTTTACAATCACTGAGTCAGAAGCCGTTGAAAATCAACAATTGTTTAATGTAGGGATTAGCAGTGATGATGGAACAGCCTCTGTAAAAATCTCTAATATCATTTCAACTAAAAGTACGGATGGTATGTCTAGCGTATGGGGAAGTATCAATGAAGAAATGGATATTACAAACGAAAATTTGGTTTTAGCGAGTATACGTTATTCGTGGGGTGAAGGTGGTATGCGGTCACTCTCCTCTGAGTTTTATAAAGATGTTGAGGGTCAAATCAACGAGATTGAAAACTTTGAAGTTGTTTATCTACTCCGAAGTAAATTCATGAAATAAAAAATGGCATTGAAGTAACGAATGCGATCGTTGAACATACGCTATCGCTTATCGTACTAACGATTTATTGAATAAAGGTTTATAAAAAGGAGTTTACTTGTTGAAGGAATTTCAAAAAGATAATAAATGGAATTACGTTTTTAAAATGGCGTTTTTATGGACAATTGTATTAGGATTATTTAATTCATTCATTTATACATTCTTTATAGAGGGGACTCTAAGTAATGAACTAGCAAAGCTTATAGTCGGATTTTTGGCGGGAACAATTGCTTTCATATTAATCAATTTGCCTTTTGGAATAATAATTGGGTTAATGCTATGGAAATCTAAAAAAAAAGAGACAGGTAAAGTTTGAGTGAATGTTTATCTAATTAACTGTTAGTTAACGTTTTTCAGCTAAAGGATGCGATAGTGAAACAAGAGAAACAGTATGTCCCTTGTATTATTAATGTTATAACAAGAGGGGTGCTCTATTGAAAAAATTTGTATTGCGTTCTATTTTTACATTATTAATTGTAATAGGATTTCTTTTTATATTTGTAGAGTTAACAAAAGAAGAGATATTTACAATTGTAGCGAAGGAAGTAGAAACATCAGTTTGGATTGAAAGCAATAAGTTAATAAACCCAAGTTATAAAAGAGCAACATTAGGTTTGATAGATGTAGACATAGTAAGTGTATATGGTGAAGAGTTAGATTTTAGTGAATTAAAAATAGGAGATAAAATAAAAGCTGATTTAAAACCGTTAGCTTTCCTTTCTGACCCTCCTGGATTGAGTGCATGGAAAATAACGTTACTAAACTAACGGATATTTAGTAAAAAAATTGGCAGTGATGGACCAGGTTGCATGCTTTGTATAACCCAATATTAATGATGTCCTCTTATTAATGTAAGTAGATGAGAGAGTTTAACAGTGCTATCGCTTGTGGTGCTAACGGAAGCAACTAAGAGAATTTAAATAGGGAGGGGAATAAACCGTGTATTATGATAAAAAGCATTTAGAACAGTTGCGAAAAGATGGTGAAGAAAAACTTAATGAAATGGAATTAGAAAAGATAGGAAAAAAATACAAAGCAAACGAAATTGAAATAACGTGTGTCCATTGTAATCATGATAAATTTGAGTTAGGGAAGGCTTTACTCAATACAAGGAGTTTGTCTTTTTTTGATTTAGATTGGCTTAATAAGTCAGCTAATACTGTAATCTGTAAAAAGTGCGGATACATTCACTGGTTTGGTAAAGAAGTAGTTGAAGTGAAAGAAAGATAATAACTACTCTTCAACTATAGAATGTGTATGTTGAATAAGAAATCCGTAAGAAAACAAAGTCATTTGCTTCGCAGTACAACGATACTGTTAAAAATTAAACTATAGAGACGAGCATTTTTAGGTTGCTCGTCTTTCTTATTTGCCTAATAACTCCGCAACAAACTATTAGAATAGTAATAAAGTTTTGTGGGACAAGGGGACAGGTACCTTGTCCCAACGTTTAAGACAATAGTAAACAGATAAGTCATAGCAGAGGGACAGTGAACCTGTCCCTCTCTCGATTGAAAAAATGACCGTAAAGTATATGCAGGAAATTGGACATAGGTATCCTAATTGCGGTTATGGTGGGTTGTTTTCAAAATGGGTTTTTAGTGAAGATCCTCAACCATACAATAGCTGTGAAAATGTTGCGGCTATGCGAATAATGATGAATTAATTGTGATGATTTTGGGAATTCCAAGGAAGTTTGGCAGATTAGTAGTAAAATAATTGTATCTTGATAAATTTGGAGGTTATCTATGAAAAGAAAAGCCATAATTTTAATTATAGTGGCAATAATCACTACTGTTCCATTTTTTTTGAATCATAACGATCTAACCAAAACTTCCGATCTTGATAAATTGATTAAAGACGTAGAAACTAAGACTGAAAAAATGCTAAGTAAATATAAAATTCCTGGAGCAGCAATTTCTGTGCTAGAAGATGGCCAAGTTACATGGATAGGTACGTTCGGTTATGCGGATCTAGACGATAATAGGAAGGTTGATCAAAACACAGTTTTTCAAGTTGCTTCGATTTCTAAATCAGTGACAGCACTTGCTGTGATGAAATTGGTTGAAGATGGGCTCATCAATTTAGATGATCCTATTGAGAATTACATAACAAGTTGGCAGCTACCTGAAAGTGAATACGACCAAAAAGCAATAACTGTGAGAGGGTTATTAAGTCATACATCAGGGCTATCTGTCGGTGGTGGTTATCCTGGCTACGAGCCCAATACACAGCTACCTACTTTAGAGCAATCACTTAGTGGGATTGGTGGTGGTTCAAAACCTGTTGAATTAGAATATGAACCAGGAGCGCGGTATAGCTATTCAGGTGGTGGTTATAACTTACTGCAACTCATGATCGAAGAAGTAACAGGAGAAGATTTTCATTTATATCTAAATGAAGTCGTCCTTGCACCGTTAGGAATGGAAAACAGTAGTTTTCAATGGGATGATCATCTCCAAGATAAGACCGCAAAAGCTTACGATGTAAAACTAAAGTTGTTACCAAATTACTTATTTATCGAGAAAGCAGCAGCCGGACTTTATACAACGATAGAAGACATGAATAAGTTTGTCATCGCTGAAATCAATAGCTTTCACGGATCGGAGATTTTAGAAGCTAACACTGCTCAAGAGATGTTTACCCCTATTTTAGAAGTTAGAGGTTTACAAAGCTTTATTAATGATGAGACGGCATTAGGTCATTTTATTAATCACGTAAATAATAGTATCATTGTCACACATGATGGAGGTAACAACGGTTGGAGGGCACATTTTTCGATGGAACCACAATCGGGAAATGGGATCATTGTTTTAACGAATGGAAATAACGGGAATTATTTGTTAAACGAACTAATTAGTGCTTGGCACTATACAAACTTTGGTTTCGATCGCCAGTTTGATCATTTAAGTCATACCGTAAAGGCGACGGTGTATGCTCTCTCATTATTGATTTTATGTTGGTCATTAAGTGTCATAGTTAATTTATTTTCTGCTTTTACTAATAAGGAGTTAATAGTTACTAAGTATTCAAATAAGAACGTTCTTTTATCAAAAGTGATCGTGTCTATTGTTTTAGTGAGTGGTGCGTTTCTGTTGAGCAAGATTTTTCTACCAATTTTAGGGTTCATTGATCCGTTTATAGTAATCCTGCTTGTTACATCAGTCTTTACTAGAATAATATTAGCAGTTGTACAACTTTATATTAAAAAATCTGATAGATTAAAAAGGGAGAGGGCAAAAAACGTAAAAATATAAGGTGGTATGATGACAAACAAAAACGCATGGAGCTTCCAAGAATTTTTGATTGTAGTTATCGTTGTCAACTTTATACTCTTTCTGCTGGACAAGGGGACAGGTACCTTGTCCCAAAGTTTTAGATAATAGTGGATTGTTGAGTCATAGGGGAGGGACAGTGAACCTGTCCCTCTGTCCCAATCTATAACACGTACGTAAGCAACGTTTCTTCTTTTCATCGTTAAAAAGGTCGTTCAGTATAGAAAATATTTTATTGATGGGCAAATCGTCTTTGTTTAATAACTACTAATGCAATCGCCAGGAAAGCAACCGCAAAAGCTAACTGAACTAGTATGCCGTAGATTATTGGTTCAAGTGTAGATTGAGTAATACTTGTTAGATCTCCTATGGCATCATTAACTTTTACATACCAGAATATCGGGTTGAAGGTTCCGATGGTTTGTAGTGTATCACTTAAAAGAGCTTGTGGTACAAAGGAACCGCCTAAAAATGATAATCCAAGGGATAGACTGTTTCCTATTGGATCAATCGAATTTTTTGTTGCAAATGTAGCAACCAAAAAGCTGATGCTCAAACAGAGTATTGTTAAAACAAATGAGTTAACTATAAATAAAAATGATCCTGTTTGGTGAAAAGTATCCTTATTGATAACAAACGCAAATATAACAAATATTAACCAAATAATAAAGGCGAGCGATAGGTTACCGAATATAAGCTGAAAATTATAATTTTTAATGCTAATAGGAGCACAATAGTTACGCATTTTGATTTCTTTATGATTAAAGATTAACATGATACGTCCGACCATGGTTATAAGCATAGCTATTAATATATAAGATAAAAAGTTAAAATATGCATTGAGGTTTGACTTGCTATTACTAGCTATTTTTTCAAGGAAAGATACATTTACTTCTGTTGAAATATCTGTTATTACTTTCTCGTGAACCTCTTCAAAAGAAATTTTAGGCGATGCAGCAATATACAGTCTAGCAGTATTTAAGTATCTATCAATAAGTGTCTTTGCATATTCGGAACTTACGGAATCAGGAACAGACATGGTCGTTATATTTTTATAATTTGCTGAAGTAAAGTTTTCTTGAAAACCTATAGGAATAGTAATGACTAATTCTGTTTGTCGAAAGAAAAGTGCATCTTTGATACTTTCCTCATCTAGTTCAATTTCTACAGGTGTTGCGATTTCGTTAATATAGTTTTCTAAGCCATTAGCTAGTGCTGTATTGTCTTGATTTATAACAGAAACCTTAACTTTTGATAGTTCAAAGGCATCTTCCGTAGGTGTTAAAGCACTTCTTGAGAAAAAGATCGCAAGCCCAACAAAAATAATCGTATAGATCAAAAAGACACCAAGAAATTTTTTCGGTACAATTTTACTAAAAGCTTTAAATACTTGCATATTTTTGCCTCCTTAAAACCATTATGGAAATGGTACAAAAGAGTACTCCTAGGCTACCAAGCAAAGTAAGGTTTAGGAAGTATCTTTCAAAAGTATCATAATAGTATAGTGCATAAAGGCCATCTGTAATTAGATTTGCAGGGTTGATATAGGCGATAATTGGAGCCTTTTCTTGAACAATATATTTCATTTGTAAAACCATTAAACCAGATAGAAAGGACATAACCATACAGATATTAGACAATAACATTTCCTTAACTTCCGCCTTTAATTTTACAAGCAGTCCGAATAGAGCGCCGAACATCGGCCCTGTAAAACAACCGACTAAACATAATACTCCGATGTGTAAAAGCTTATCGCCAAACTCTACCTTTAAAACTTGCGTAATATACGTAATGGCAATAATGACTGATAGAAACTGAAAACATATTGTTGCAGAAATCATAGATAGAAATGCCTTTAATTTATGTGTAGGTGCAACATTAATTCTTGCTGCAAGTGTTGATTGATTAGCCTGAACTAAAGAAATAGCATTGCAGCCAGCAACGGCTGATAAAAGGCAGGTCATTGCCAATAATGCAAAATAATATATAACAATCATATTCATTGAGTCACTTGCAGGAGTATCCTCTGTAAACTTTTCGTTAAAACTTGCATTTTCCAGAAAACCCATTTGAATTAATTGAGGATTTCCGTCAATGATGCTATAAATGGTTGTTGAAACTTGAATATAGTTGTCTAAAAAAACTTTAACTATCGACTGGTTAAGACCAGAACTTAAAATTACAAGTTCAAGCTCATTAGAGTTTTTAATATAGCCTGTTATTTTTTTATCTGACAAAAGCTCTTTTGCTTCTGTTTCAGTTGTGTAAGATAAATCAAAAAGATTGCTTTCATTCATAGTATTGTCAAGGCCTTCTGGCATTGCATAATCCGTTGTGATGGCGATTTTCACTTTTTCAAAGCTTTCATTTGACATTAGATTTGAGAAGGCTAAATTAAAAAATGTTGATAAAATAAGAGGGAAGCAAAGCATCCAGAATAAAGCCATCTTATCTTTAAGTAGGGACTTAAAGCTGTATTTAAAAATCAGAAATGACATAGTAGACCTCCTTAATCTCTTAATTCTTTTCCTGTTATTTCAAGGAATACATCATTTAAAGTTGGTAACTCAGAATAGATCTTACCGTAGCTTATATCATTATCAGCAATAAAACTCATTATATTTACTAGATTACTTGCACCATTTTTTTGTCTAATAGTTAAGATATTCTCTTTTAAGTCAACATCAATCACATTAGGTATTTCTCGTATTTTAGCTAGGTGATCTTCATTTATATTAAATGTTTCTACGACGATCTTCTCACCAAGTGCAATCATTCCTTTGACTTCTTCCTTTGTTCCCGATGCAATTACCTTACCTTTATCTAATATTGCTACCCTTGAACAAAGTTGTTCAATTTCTTCCATATAATGAGAGGTATATATAATCGTTGCACCCTCTGCATTTAACCTTTTAATTCCTTCTAAAATATTGTTTCTACTTTGAGGGTCAACGGCAACTGTTGGCTCATCTAAAATAATTAGTTTTGGTTTGTGAGCAATTCCACAGGCAATGTTAAGTCTTCTTAAAAGACCACCACTTAATTTTTTTGGATAAAATTTTACAAAGTCTTTTAAAGCTACAAAATCAATCGCTTGTTCTACTAGCTCTTTACGTTTTTTCTTATCTTTAACGTAAAGACCACAGAAGTAATCAATGTTCTCATAAACATTTAGCTCATCGAAAACTGCTACGTTTTGCATAACGATACCTATGTTGTGTTTGATGTCATATGCTGCGGGCTTCATCTCTTTTCCAAAGATTTCAATGTTTCCTTTATCAAATGTAAGTAAAGATAATAGACAATTTATAGCCGTTGTTTTTCCTGAACCATTAGGTCCTAATAGTCCAAAGATTTCACCTTCATTTATTTCAATGTTCAAATGGTCAAGAACGATTAAGTCCCCATATCTTTTGACTAGATTTTCAATTTTTACTATCATATTTAACTCCCTTTCCGTATCTTTATCTTTATAATCCTATAGTAATAGCGTTGGTAAGCAGAGGGCAGTGAAAATTGTCATTAGATTAAAGTGACAAATGTCATTTTTTTCTTATATTGAAAGGATTTGTTATGCTAAAATTAGGCAAGGGAGGAGAGTCATGGGCACTGTATTAAATAAGTTGATTATTTTTGTGGGAACGTGTGGGCTTCTTTTGTTTGAGTTTACTCCGTATGAAGGGATTATTGCCATGGCATTAGCCATTGCTATAAGCGGACTATTAGAATATTTTAATAATGAGAAATTGGCCAAAGGATTATTTATAGGATCTTTACTATTATCAGGGTTTTATGTTCCATTTGTTTTCTTTTTACCGTTAATAAGCTATGACCTACTTAGAACTAAAAAACAAATAATCACACTGTTAGCGTTAATCCCTTACGCATTACACCTTACCAAGTTTTCTTCAGGAGTTATGGGTGTTTTTATGGTTATTAGTGCAATTGTATACCTTTTAAGATTAAGAGAAACTAATGAAAAAAAACTTCGCGAAGATTATATAAACCAAAGGGACTCTCTAACAGAGCTTTCCATTTCCCTTGAAGAAAAAATTAATGAGTTAGTTAGTAAACAAGATTTAGAGGTTAATCTTGCGACGTTAAACGAAAGAAATAGGATTGCACGAGAAATACATGATAATGTTGGGCATCTTCTTTCTAGCTCGATTTTACAAATTGGAGCCGTCATAGCTGTAAGTAAAGATGAGAACACCGTAAAAAACCTTGAAGTGGTGAAGGATACTTTAAATGAAGGTATGAATTCGATAAGAGAAAGTGTGCATAACTTACATGACCATTCCATTGACCTTTACGGTGAGATAAATAAATTAATCAAAAATTTCACGTTTTGTAAAATAACATTTAATTACGAAATAACTGGAGATATGCCAACCAAGGCTAAATACGCCATTATAAGCATTGTAAAAGAGGCGCTATCAAATGTTATGAAGCACTCTAATGGCGACTTTGTTTCTATTAGTCTATTTGAACACCCAAAGCTTTATCAGCTTATTATATTTGATAATGGGAATAAAAAATTGGACCCTAGTAACTTTAAAGGAATGGGCCTTGAAAGTATAAAGCAACGGGTTGCATCACTAAATGGAATAGTAAATTTTGATCAATCAAAAGGTTTTAGAGTATTTATATCATTTATGAAGCCATAAGTTTTAGTGCAGGCAAATAAACTGAAATATATGGATAGGGGGGAGTCATATGAAGATAGCAATTGTAGACGACGATGTTCTTGTTTCAGCATCATTAAAAACAATAATAGAGGCAAGTGATGGTGTCGAAGTGTTGGCAGTAGCCAACAGTGGGGAAGACGCTATCAAACTTTATAAAGATCATCAACCGGACATTCTTTTGATGGATATCAGAATGGGAAATATGAACGGGTTAGAAGCAGCTGATGAAATTTTAAAATCATTTCCAAAAGCAAAAGTTCTTCTTTTAACCACTTTTGCAGATGATGAATACATTATTAAGGCATTAAAGATAGGGGCAAAAGGCTACATTTTAAAACAACATTACAACAGTATCATACCAGCACTAAACGCAGTTTATTCTGGACAGAATGTTTTTGGTGAAGAAATAATTAATAAGCTTCCGTCTGTGATGAATAATCAAGTAAACAAAAAAAATTATCAAGACTATGGAATTCTAGATAAGGAATTCGAAATCATTTCATTGGTTTCAAAGGGTCTATCAAATAAGGAAATTGCAAAGGAACTGTATTTAGGTGAGGGCACAGTAAGAAATTACATAAGTATCATTTTAGAAAAACTAGAATTAAGAGATCGAACCCAACTTGCTATTTTCTTCTTTAACCACCTAGTGTAGCGAGGTATATGGAAGATACTTTACCGACGAGAAGCGAGGGACGGATCCATTACTATCATTATAAAAAACGAAGAAGAAATTTCGGTTACACCGAATGACATTTGGAACTTCAAATATATCGTTTATACTATCCCAAGAGAATATAAGGATAAGTAACTAAAAAATTTTAATATTAAGCTAAACAGTGAGCAATAGTGTAAGATGCCGTTGCTTTCATTGTGGTGCTAACGAGCAGAAAGAGCTGAGGGGGTTAGACTTTACATTGGAGAAATTGAAATGGTTCTTATATTTGAGTGCAGTTTTGTTAATTGGTATTCCAATATCATTAGTTCTAATGGATGATAATGTTACATTTAGTTCCAATTTTAGTAATACAGTAATCAGTACGGCAATAGTATTAGTGATACTTGGGAAGATGATAAATATTTCTATAAAGAGAAAAGAGAATAAAAGTTTTGTTTCAGATGTTGGAATAATTATAGGGATATTCATTGTGTTAGTCGCAAGGTTTGTCTAATTAAAGTTATTTAAGTAACGGGTGACTTCTATTAGCTTGTTTAGTAATCACTTGTTTTAGGATTGTTTTTTGCTATCCAGTTTAGCATTATATATCTTGAACTAACGAAAGCTTATGTTGAATTAGAGACAAGAAAAACAACAGAATCACCAGCAAGTAATAAACCAACTAACTACTCATAGATTCAAGTAATTTAATAATTCTTTTCATACCTTATTTGTTATTTTCTGGTATGATTTATTTATGAAACACCTTT
>NZ_JBKBWN010000037.1:0-10659 GCF_046314235.1 Anaerobacillus sp. | reverse complement strand
ATTCATATGAATTTTCTCCTCGAATCCGAATCATCTATTTTCACTATTATACATTAAAAAAGTACCCTATAGAGATCGTCCCTTTAATAAGGTGTCCACTCTATAGGGTACAGTTTACTGTCCCCTTGTCTATCAATTAAACCTTCCGTTAATTGAATACCTATTTCTTTTTGTTTATTTCTTCAAGTAGTTCAATAATTCTTTTATTTTGTTTTGATTGCTCTTTCATATACCCAACAATAGTTCCAACACCAATCAGTACAAGTAATAGTAAAATCCACAAACAACCCCACACCCTAATTAAATATTTTTTTAGTTGGCTTTAAATCTATAAATTCCCACAAGAAGAATAGCAATTCCTACCAAAAACAGAGAAGGGAACATTACCATCATAAGTGCGACTGCTGCAAATCCATCGCCCACACTTATCCCGTATAATGTAGAAACAATCCACGTTAGTAAAGGTGAAAATACAAACATTGTAAATATGCCCCAAACAATACATTTCTTGTCTTTAAACATTCCGAAGCTTAACGCTAAACATACGATTAGTGATATTACCAAACTTACAGACGCAACATTTAACGCCATAGTTACCCTACCCTTCATCCATTTTTCATGAAAAAATTTCTACTTCTTTGACTAAAATGTTCTTAAATACCATTAGGAGCTGCCGCAACGACAGATCTTAAATTAAAGCTCACCGCTTAACAAGTATTTTATGATAGTGTAGTTAATTAACAGCCCCACGATAATTCACTATAACTTCAGCCATTTTATTGTTGATGTATTGAATTTCCCTTAGTGTTTCTATGCGCTCATTCCGACTACCAGTTGACAAGTTTAAATGTAATGTTTTTAACTCTTGATAGTATGGGACGGTCTTTTCTAATATTTCTAGTAATTGTTCATCAGGTTAAATTTAATGAGCGTTAAAATGAAAAATAACCAATACGCTTATAATGCCAAACATCATTAATTAAAAAGGAGAATACATGCTTTTTCCCTTCTAGGTACTCTCTATGTTTTTTATTACCCTTTTTTTATAAACGTCTTTGATTATTTATTTTAATGTCTAAATTTAATGTACGATCTTTTACCTCGTTTATTTCCACTTCAATATTGTCTAAAATTTTACTAATAATATAGCTCATAAATAATAAAACACTTCCCGTTGATAACAAAAAATATAAACTAACAATTCCTAAACCTTCAAAGAATTCATTAACGTTGTATGCAATAATATTAAATATGCCAATAATAAATAGCGATAGACCTACTGCAAATAGTGCCCCACAATAATTCTTTGCTTTTTTCATCCTTTTCACCTCTACTCTTTCCATCGTTTAAATTTTTTCATTTACATCAGAATCTTACTTGTCCTGTTATTTGGTGCAAATAGCTTAACCTCGGAGTTGTTATAACTCCCTTTTTAGCCTAATAATGGGATTATATATCAATTATTCGACTAGAAGTTAGGAAAACCTTTGTTTTGGGTTGGGACTGAAAGGAAAATAACAAAAAGCAGCCTATCAATTCCTCAACATGAGAAAAGATAGACTGGTGGGACATTGGGACAGGTCCATTAGTTCATCATAACTTCATGGCTACGATTAATGTGCAATTCATTTCTTTCCCTACCCCTTTATACTCAATTACAAAATCTCTCATACTTATCCGCTAAAATTACCAACGGGAAATCGGCAAGTGTTCATTAATTGGAATTGCACAATGAATTCTTAATTTGAAGCCAATATGTTAAAATAATAAAATGCTATAGTTGGTAAAGTTAAATGCTTGGCACTTAACTTTTTAAATTTGCAAACTAAAACAGTGCTGGAGTGGAAATTTAGATGAATAAAAAAGACATTGGCAATATTCGTAAACAATTTAAAGTAAATAATGACTTACTAAGGATCAGTGATATTTTTACTGTTTATATTTTGAAGGAATCCTCTGAAATCTATCATCATCAAAGCCAACCTTTTGAAATGCTAGAAGCGGAGCAACAAGAATTATTTTTCAATAACTTTAAGAAAATTCTTGGTGGACAATTGGATGAGAAGCTATTTGAATTGAAGTTTCAAAGAAACGTGGAAAATAGCAGCCAACTTATTTTACACCAAGGATTATTGAGCGGTGAAGTGGAAGACTGGAAGGAACAAATGCTTCGAATCATCGAAAAAATGCTGAATAGCAGGCAATACGAGATGGATATCGTCATCACCTTTATTCGTGGAAACTATTTCAAACCAACAAAACGGAATAATGAACAGACGGAGGAAAGTGATCGCGATTCTGTTTATACTCATCCGTTTATCTTATGTAGCATCAATAGCACACAAGAACCAAAGAAAGAATTGCTATTTGACTATGTGATCAAGGAATTTAAGTATAATATTGTTGTTGACCCTATTATCAACCTAAACGCTCCAATTGGCGGATTTCTCTTTCCTTGTTTTACCGATAATTCAGCTGATGTAAACCATATTCTCTATTCGGCCGGTAAAGCAAATGATCTCGACCACAAGTTCATTGAGGAAGTCTTAAATGGCGAAGAAACGATGACCGCAAAGGATGACAAATTTATTTTTGAAGAAATTGTAAAAGAAGTAACAGGAGATCAGCTTAATACCGCAACCCTTTCCAATGTTTATGAAGAAATTAATCGTGTTATTGAAGAAAATGAAGACGATGAAGCTCCTAAGTTAGACGTAAAAGACGTTGAACGCGTGTTAAAACAGAGCGGAATCGAAGATATTCATACGGAACAAATCGAATCCGCTTTTCAGAAAGTAATCGATGACGAGAAATATGAAATTAAGGCAAGCAATATCGTCCCAAAGTACACATCTAAATCGATAAAAATCGAAACGAAGGTCGCTAATGTTTCCATTAGTCCCCAAGATTTAAGATATATTCGACAAATTCACTTTGAGGGTAAACGTTACCTGATGATCGAAGTAGTAGAAGATACGATAATCGATGGGTTCAAGATGATTCCTGAAGTTTTCGGCGAAAAAGGATAGGGACAGAGGGACAGAGGGACAGAGGGACAGGTTCACTGTCCCTCTGTTGTGACTTAACGGTTCACTTATTTCTTAAACGGTGGGACAAGGTGCCTGTCCCCTTGCCCCACTCATTTTGCAGTGGGGTTTAGCGCATTACATCATCACTCCGATATTTCCAAGTTTGCCTGGACAGCCGGACTAATTTCGGTGTGAGGATAATTAATTCGTTCATCAAATTCTACCCAATCAAGATTTGCCATCATCAGTAGGTAGCGTTTGCCGCTGGCAGGGTCGCTAATGATGATATGGTCGCGTCCAGCCGTTTCAACGCGGCCGCGATAAATCCTAGCATTCCATTCATTGTTACCTCGGTAAGTAAAGTAGAATGTACCAACCTTGCCTTTGTTAAATCTCAAAATATTTTCGATAAACGATTCTTCCACCCTGCCCATCGGTAGTTGCTGCCCAGTCCCAATTGGCATTACTGGCATAGCATACGCGGGTCCAGAAGGCATACCCGCCGGGAAGGCCATAGGTTGTTGTGCAGGCCCGCTTGGCATCATGGGATCAGAATAAAAACTAGGGGAATAGTTCATTGGAAAAAAACTAGAGTTTCCACAAGTCATGTAAAGATCATCTCCTTATTTTTTCTCATCTATAAAATTCTGGGCAATAGCCCGGTACAGCGACATAGAAGCAATGGTTTTTGTGCGCGAATTCGAACTGCGTCATGGGTGATCTTGGCATCGTAGGGGTACAAGGATCACGGTATGTTTGCCCTGGACTCGGATTAAAAAACCACAAACTCGTTCTGGCTCGAGGACTCCTATGACCATGCAACAAATTCCTAGCCCTTTCGAGATCTTCTTCTGACGGACGCTGTGTATATAATGATCCATTTAAGACAGGTTCAAAATGAGGAATTCCAGTTCCCGGTATCGTTTGATAGATGACATGATTGATAGTGCGAAGATTTCTGAAGTCCGGATCACAGTCTGCCTCAACCCGATTGACCGCAACCGTTCCTACAAACTCCATCCCTTCGGCACCCTCACCGATCGCCTCTGCTAGCATTAGCCTTGCTAAGTGCTCCACATCACGTTCAGTATGATTTATTCGCCTACCCATTTTCTCACCACCTTTTGTCTATACAAGTAGTCTATTGTCTTTAGTTAACTTTGGTAACTTGCCTATCCGCCCAACTATGGAAATCTATCTAAAAATTAACTAATTTACGACTGGGTCTCTGACCATATTTTCCGTGAATCCGATTACTTTGTTGGCATCCCAAAGCCTAAAGTGTATAGGCAATAACATTAACTTTCTTTTTTTAGTAAACTGACTCCTAATAAGATAAAGTGTTCTCTTTTCAAAAAACAAACTTAGAAAAAGAGTTTGCTGCGGAGTATTTTATCAAAATGCGAAAGACGACCACTCTTAAAGTGGTCGCCTTTGCTCTTAAATTTTTAGGTACAAGTATAGTGTACTGTGAACTATATTTATCTTCATTCAACAAATAACAAAACTCCGCTATTTACTGATGCTACCAAATAACTAATTCTCAACTCTCTTTTCAAGACTAAATAATCGCTTGTCCATTTCTGTTAGTTTATTGTTTATAAAATCAATTTCAAAATCTGTTTTCTTTTTAGTTACTTTCAACATTCCTACTACATCTTCAGTTTGAGAAGGTTCAATTCTGTTTACAGTTCCTTTAATTTCTTGAATATCAGTTTTTACTTCATTCAAATCATTTTGTAGTTGCAATAGGATTTCAAGGATTCTTTTTTCCATTCCGATCACCTTCCTGTTATTAAATTATAAGGCATTAAGTTGTTTTTTTCTATTATTCTTTTTTAATTTATTATTGCACATAATTTAGTCATACAGAACAGTAACATACTGAATCAAATACTTTTTATGCTGCTCTCGCTTTCGCTAACGAGTAATCTTTGAATACCTAAGTCTCAGCTTTATCTAATCCATGAACTTCAGACGATCTACAACCCGTTGCATACAATACTTCAGTAATAGAAACGGCTGCACTCTTAGGAGTACAACCGTTTATTGTATGGAATAATTTCATGGATTTAGCGATAGGCTATTGCGCTTTCTGCAGAGGTTGCACTTTTACTGCATTTTTCCCATATGTTAATCTTCTCCATAGCCACTCCATCGGCCCAAACCGGAACCGCTTCATCCAAAAATAACTGTAGACGATTTGTAGGGAGTAAATACCTATTGTTATTAAAATGCCTCTGAAAGGTCCAATGCTTCCGAATAAGCCTAGCCCGTAGCTGTAGAAAATAGTCGTGCAAAGGAGTGTCTGCATGAGATAGTTGCTCAGAGCCATTTTACCGACAGGTTGTAAGTAAGTCGTTGATTTTGCCAAACGGTCCTTGTTTTGGAGCAATAACAAAATACTCATGACATAGAAGATACTAATCGAAGGTCCACTGATGAAAAGCCCTCCATACTTGACGAAATACCATGGAGAATTAGCACCATCAATGAAAATCATTCCTAAGCTTGCAAGGATTAAGCCTAGCACACCTACCATTAACATTCTTTTTGCAATTCGACGGATCCTATTAAGATTTTCTGCCGTATTCGTAAAAATTCCAGTTCTCCAAAAATACATTCCAAAGAAAAACATGGTTAGAATAACGCCAAAAAGAAAAATATTGCCAACTGCAATGATTGAAATGTCATTAATTCGTTGCTGCAGAATTTCAACGAACGTACCTTGACTATATACATCTGCGATTCGAACAACTTCGTTTTCCATCAATGCCAGTTGCTCTGGGGTGGTCTCTATTTGAGCAACAAACATCAGAGAAGCCATAAGCATAAAGAATGTGACAACAATACTCCAAGTAATGATAGCTGCTCTTTTTAAGTAACGGAGCTGTTTATCCTTCATAAAAAGCAAAATAAAACCAAGCAAGGCATAGAACGTCAAAATATCACCATACCAGAAAAAGAAAATATGGATTAGACCAAACATGAGTAGTACGAGAAGACGACGTTTAAAAAACTTCTTTACGTAAATCCCCTTTTCTTCTCCCCGTTCCATAAACAAAAGAAACCCAATTCCGAATAACATTGAAAACATAGAAACGAATTTGATTTCAGCAAAAATAAAGATAAACCATGTACTTATAGTGTCGAGCAGATTGCCACTAAAAGAGATACCGATACTATCCGCTTGAATGGCAGGTGTGGAGAAAAATCTCATGTTGACAAGTAAAATTCCAAAAAGTGCGAAAGCCCTAATAATATCAAGCGTTACAATTCGCTCATTTGCTGCAGTAGGAACAAAATGATGCTGTTTCGGTTGCTGCACATTGCTTCCCCCCTCAAAATACTTTTTCAGGACAATTTTACCATAATTGGATATGGGAAAAAGGATGAAATAAGTCATTTAAATGACAGAATAGTAGCTGTAAAGCCTGATACGGCGCTTTTTGGAGCATTAGGATATTTTAAAAACGAGGTAGATAAAATGGATGAGTTATAAAAAATCTACTTTTTCCACAACACCTTATTACTAAGTCTCTTTAATCTGAATAATTCTTTCAGTAAAACATAATTAATTTACTGTGCAACATGAGTCAAATGCGAAGAGACGATCACTTAATAAACGTGATAGTCTCCTAATTTTCAACAGTAAGAGTTGCTGCGCAGCACTTGGATTTGTTGTTTTTATATTACTAATACAACATAAGCCTCGTTTGTTTAATAAGAATTATTTAACTGGTAATGGTTTCTCTGGTCGCTTTGAGCATTATTTACAATCTGGATCTCCACATTTCTTCTCGATCCAGTAATTACATTTCGGGCAAAAATAACTATCAAAGGTATCGTAATAAATTTGATTAGTACCACAATTGGAACAAAAATTTTCCTCATCAATAAATCCTTCGATTTCAATATCATCTATAATCTCTGTTCAAGTAAACTGTCAGTTAGCGCAATGGCGGTCGTAACACCTTGTTTTAAACTAATGCATCCGTTTAATTAAGAAACGTTTTTGTTAATCCAATGGCTTGGTTTTTCTAAATAACTTGGGATTTTAGTATGAACATCTCCAACTGCTGAATTGATTTGTGACTGTGTAAGAAAGAGAACTTCAGACAAATCAGCACCACTTAAATCTGCGTCTCTAAGGTCAGCACCAATAAAATCAGCTCTCCTCAAATCACTTTGGCTTAAATTTGATGCTATCATTAGTTTCCCACGAAAATCTTCGCCTTGTAGATTTAACCCCTTTAAATTCACTCCTAAATAGTCTGACTTTTTCTTTAAACCGTTCTTTTTACCTTTTTTATTCCTGTCTCTATACATTTCACTTGACTCTATTAACAGAGCGTTGACCTTGCTTCTATGTGCCGTTATATCAATTTTAAAAATCTCTTCTGGCTTTTTTATGGTTAGTTCAATCGTTTCTTCGTAAATTTTTTGCAGGCGATTTTTTAACGATTGTGTTTCCTTTAAAGTAAGAGTTTGTTGAAGATACCAAAGCATTTCATGCAGTTGTTGAACACGAGGAAATACAGCAAACATTTCTTCTGCATGTACAGCATCTTCACGCCAATCTTTACCATTAAAAATAGATTGTGAAACATGGTGACCAGCACCAAAACAATCATAAGAAACACAACCACGAAAGCCTTTCTCCCTCAATTGGTCGTGTATAGCACACAAGTTATTTGAACATAAATTACGGCAGGGATTTCCGCCATCTTTGTTAAAAGGAAAATCAGATGATTTGCCATAAGGTAACGCTACACAACATAATCCAAAACAATTTTTACAATCTGATTTTAATTCAATAAACATTTTCAGCACTTCCTATAATTCACATATACTTTTTTACTGGAATAAGTTTAATAGTTTTCGAACAGGTCAACTTAATTACATCTTCTTCAATTAAACTGCTTCGTTACTTGAATAAGTAAATTTTAACACTATCTTCCATTTACAAAAAGACAAATTTTAAAGAAAGATAAATAAACCTAGTTTACTTAGCAACCAGGTTCACTACTTCCAAATTTATCCACTAACCCCACACGTTTCTTTAAGTGCAAAAATTCACTAGTTACCAAAATCATTTGTTTTAATATTATTTTTGATGGTAAATCATTTAAATCTGAGTATAATTTTGTGGGCTTAAATCTCGACAAACTGAGATTAGGTTTTCCCTTTACTTTTATTTCGGCACCTTTCAGCCACCCAAAACGCTTAAATATACCCTATTCATTATTAGTAATATTTTACAATAGTGTTGTACATTTTATATCATTATGTAATAATTTCCCTGTATAGAGTATTCAAGAAAATAGAAATCTGCTGGAAAAATTGATGAATTGTTACAGTTTTTAAAAAAATATAAGGAGTTTTTTATGAAAAAAATAATAGTACTAGTAGTTTTACTTAGTGTATTTTTTAGCGGATTTGGTATCTACAATTATTTAAGTCAACATGGCGATTTCATAAAAACAAGTCATAGTTTAGTAGTAAGAGATCTTCTTAGTGGTGGCAATATTTTATTTATAAGTTACCGCTTTCAATGGGAAGGTTTTGGGAGTCCTGAAATTACAAAAGTTGACTTCCTAAAGGGGGATGGCTCAATTGTCCAGGATGATGAAATTCTTATTGAAACTTATATAACCGAAAATGACTTCGGGATGCTCCGAGAAGTGGATATGATTAATGAAAACTTGAAAGACCAACTACTTCCTATTGAAAGTTATAAAGTTGATAAAAATTTCACCTTAGTATTAGGTATTAAGCTTCTAGATGAAAATTTTAATAATGATATTCAAACGGTTAGAATCTTTTATAAGAAATTAGGAAAGAATTTAGTCCAAGATATTTCTTTTAAAGAAGGGGTAATATTAGAAGAATAGAGGGACAGGTTCACTGCCCCTCTTTTTTTGACTTAACAATTCTCTTTTTTCTTAATCGGTGGGACAAGGTACCTGTCCCCTTGCCCCATCTAATTAATAATCTTATTTACGTCATACCCACTCTTTTTTAATAAATCAACAATACTGTTTTCACCCACAAGGTGATAAGCTCCTACGGCAACAAAATACGCTTCAGAATTTCCGTTTAATAAAAACTCTTCTATTTTTTGAGCCATCTTTCTGTCCCTCTCAAGGTAAAAGGCTTCAAAAGCCACTTCTATGTCTTTAGGATTTGCACCATCAAGTTCAAATACACGATATTTCTCCATTTTTTCGATGTCCCCGTTAATCCAATCAGTTATCTCTTCTTGGAACATGGCATCTAACTCGTCAAGTTCTTGTAATCTTTCTTTTAAAGCTAGTTCTTGCAGGTCATCAGTCGCCGCAGCATAAACATTTAACTTCTCTTCAAGAGTTTCTAATTCAATTATTTTTTTATTATCTTGATTTGCTTTCCTTATAAAGTATTGATCCATCCCTAATTCATAGGTTGCACCGCCTTTTTTAAACAATATCTCTCCTAGCAATGTATCATCAATAGCCCAGGGTTTTAAATTTTCAACCGTTTTCTCTTCTATCCCTAAGTCATTAAGCGCCAAGATTAAAGCTTCATACACCTCACTAGAAAGATTATCTTTTATAGTTGTCCCATCTGTGTACGTACCAACTTCTTTGAATAAGCGGTTTCTTTCACGTCTATTAATGGTATTTGGATTAAGCTCAACTGCAAGGTAATTAGACTGGTTATACGCTTCTTCGATCTTTTCATTTAAAGGAAGTAATGTTCGGTTTGAGAAGTGTAATGTACCAAACAAATAAACTGTATTATTTTCGTGTGTTACCTCGTACAATATTCCTTTTGACCCATTGTCTTCGGTGTTAGTCACTTCAATAGTTTTGTCATTACATCCGAAGAGAAATCCTACAATGACTAGTGTTAATAAGCTTTTTCCTAACGATTTAATCAAATCAGTCAACCCCTTAACCTGTTTTTTAGTTGCAAAAAAAATTCTTATTTTTGACTGTTAAACGAGCGAATGAATCATACTCGTCCCCTCATTTTATAAATATATCATTTAATAAAATATGTAATTAAGCTAAGACAACACCTGTCTCGTAAACCTACACTTTGGATAGTTGCCATTTCAATGTAGAATTGGTTGAGAACGTGATGATTGAATAAAATTCAATTAGCCTCTATATCTAATACAAAAGCAAAACTTGCATTTCCTTGCTCCCATGTTGCAAGCACTTCAAATACTGTTGTACCAATATTATTTAATAGATTTACTTCTTCAAATACGCCTGTAAAATTATAATCAGAATTCCATGTCCTTACCTCATATGTAATTGGGGGACTTCAAATTCTAATTTAACAAATGACGCCGAACTCACTATTGGTATTTCTTGATTTTTAATTAAACTTGGAGGTCCAAATGAATCTGCATGGGTAACCTTCACTTTTCCATCTTCTAAAACACGCCAACTGTAAGTACCGAGAGTTGGTGTTATGAGAGTATCACCAATCTTTACAACTAAATTGGGAGGAGTTAGCATTGTTTTTGTCAATATTAATTTGAGCCATTGTGATCACTTCAAAAGTGAGCCACTTCATATAATTCACCTCCCATTAATGGAGGAGAATGGAAGTTTTGGGAGAGCCAACACTCCCAAAA
>NZ_JBKBWN010000036.1:0-11203 GCF_046314235.1 Anaerobacillus sp. | reverse complement strand
AATTGGAAATTATGTGGCTCATTTTTTATGTGATCAAACGCTTAAAAAGTGGCTCAAAATTAATTTATCAAATACAAGCATTTTGCTACTTTCAATAGTATCAGTCGTTTCCATACTAATCGAACAACCAACTATTATAATAAGGCTCAACAACAGTAAACATATGGCTAACAATCTACACCTCATTTAATTCACCCCCTAGGATAGTTAATATACGGAATATTAATTGAAAAGTTTCAACTTTAAAGAAATTTAGAGAATATTCTGTTTCACTTTAACAAACAAAAGCGATAGCCTAATTCAACTATCGCTCTTGCTCGGTTACTTGAACAAGGAAAGTCGAAAACTCTTGTTCTGCATTCGTACGTCTTTAGTTAAAGATAGGTAATCTACTTAATAATTTTAATTAAATTACTACCATTTTCCTTTTTATCTAAATCATCAGATCTTTTTCATCAACTTCATCAAATTTTTGTGACCTAAAGGACATTTAAAATATCTAGCGAATACATTTATTAGGTAGCTCGTAATTTAGGAGGGATAATGTGCTATTTATGATTTTTTCTATTGAAATTCCCGATGAATTCATTCTGTTTTTCACGATTGCCGCCTTTATTGTTTATGTGATTCATCGTTATAAAAAAAGAAATACCCAATGCGTGGATTGTGACCAGAAATTTGCGAGGAAAGAAATCAGAAGTCCTTTTAGTAAAAAAGCGACATATTGTAAAAGCTGCGGAACGGAACATCAAGTAGAAAAGAGATTTATGGATTTTATATTTATCTTTTTATTTATTAATTTACCTAGCGTATATGTAATTCCATTGTTCGATTTAGATATACTTTTTAGCTTTTGGTTTTCAATATTAAGCTCATTATTGTTATTGATTATCATTTTTTATTTCTTTCCTTTTTCAATTGAAAAGAAATCGGAGAAGCCGAGGCCAAGTTTCTATCATAAAAAATAAGGATTGGCCGATACATCGGACAAGGTACCTGTCTCCTTTACCGAACTGCAAGTTAAGTGTCTAAAACAGGGACATTCAAAATAGAAGCAAGAAGATATGGTTCCATTTGACACCAAAGTTGGTAAATAGAAATTAACGTTGGGAGTGCTCCTATGCAAAAAGTTATGATAACTATAATTTTTTTACTATTACTAGTAATTCTATTTTTTTTATTTACTAGCCAAGCAGTTAAAACTGAAGAACAAGCTATTAGCATTGCAAGATCATACCATGGAAGTGAAGATAACTTTACAGGGTTTAGCGCCAAACTTGAAAAGCCAAGTAACATTTGGGTTGTAACATATTATGATAAAAACAGCTCCTGCAAAGAAGATTGCAAGTTTTATATGAGTATTGACGCAAAATCTGGTAAAATAATACAAGTTATTAACCAGGAATAAGTCGTTAGTAAAATCGTCGCTCATTTAGAACAACACTTTTTATATAAAATACAGAGCTCATTCCATCGAGAATTCATTTAGTGAAAAAAGTTAAGTGCGAGCCACTGTCTTCAATGTTTTATTGAAAATTACAATTTATATTGAGTTTGGAATCTGTAGAAGTGAGGTAAATTCAAATGACTCGTAAAATTATTAATTTAGCTGTCGGAAAACCGAAGGAATACCATTGGCATAATGAAAAACAACTTTCTGGAATAGGGAAATCGACCGTACAAGCTTTTAGGGTAGAAAAAAACGGAATTGTTGGCGATGATGTTGCAAACCCAAAATTTCACGGGGGACCAGACCGTGTCGTATGTTTGTATCCCTTCGAGCATTACTCTTATTGGGAAGAGGGATTCCAGCAAAAGCTTATTCTACCTGCTTTTGGGGAAAATCTAACTGTAACAGGGATGATGGAAGAACAGGTTTGTATTGGTGACATTTTTAAGATAGGAGATACTATTCTTCAAATCACACAAGGAAGGGTACCTTGTGTAACTATCTCCAATTATAACGAGGAAAAGCAACTTTTAAAGAAAGTGATTGAAACCAATCTAACGGGCTACTTTTTTCGGGTATTGGAAGAGGGAACCATTATGTTCGACTCCAAAATAACTCTCATGGAAAGACACGCAAAAGAAATATCCGTTTTTTTTGCGACACAAATTCTTTTTCACCAAAAAGAAGACAAAGCATCAATTGAAAAAATACTGACAGTTGATGCCCTTGCAGAGGACTGGAGGAATAGATTTTTAAAGTTGTTATGATTTTTGCCTCAGTAATTCAAGTAGCGATCGTTAGATATCCTACAATCATCAAAACTTCACAATTAGAAAAAATACGAACAATGTCATTCTTTTGTTTTTCTTTATCCTATTTTTTATCATATAAGTATAAAAAGCCATTTCACGAGAGAAACAGCTTAATTTGTTATTCAATTTAATGTCTAATAAAATTTGCTATTATAGGAAGTAAGATTAATACAATAGAGCTTTGGATAAATGTTAGAATGATATCTTTTTTCCAACTGTTATTTTTAGGGTAGCGATTTGTTATTCTTTGGAATAAGAGAAATACCACCCACCAAAATAATAAGGTGTAAATGGCTGAACTGAAGCTACCATACATTTCGTTATACAATCTATTTTCCCCCTTACCTATTGCCAAATATATATATGGGACAGTGGGACAGGTTCACTGTCCCACTGCTAGGACTTAACGGTTCACTAGTTTTTTAACCGTTGGGACTGTCCCGTTGTCCCATTAATCACTGAAATGACTATCGAGAAACATCAACACACGTTGAGCGTATTCCTTATCATTTTCGGGGTGTAAGAAATCGGTGGTAAAAAAATGATAATCACCATCTCGTGTCCAAGTCTCCACATGACTAGGAGCTTGAGCTATTATTCGTTCAAAATTAGAAATGTCTATCTGTGAATCTTCAGTAGAATGCATAATTAAGGCAGGCCTATCGCCTAAATTTTCAATTTGCTTTTTAGGATAAATATCTGCTGTATTCAATCCATATTTATAAACGGTATACAGCTTCACAAAAGGTTTCTGAATTATAGTTAACCATTTCGGCGCTCCTGATAAAGCCATATTTTCAATAAAAACGTCTTCCCAAGATGAATAAGCGGATATACTAATCAGCCCTGATATTTCAGGGATTTGACCTGTTGAATTAATGGCAACGGCTCCACCCATTGATAGACCATAAACAATGATAGGAAGGTCACTATATTTTTTCTGAGATCGAATATAGTCCACGACTGCCTGGGTATCCAATGTTTCTAGATGACCTAGGCTAATTACCTCCCCTTCGCTCTTGCCATGCGCTCGCATATCATAAAGAATTGAGGCATATCCGTTTTCACTTAACAGTTTTGCATGACCAAAAAAGGCTGTAACCGATGGATTATGGATACCTGAGATAAAAATAACGATACCTTTGGGACTGTTCACATCGACTTGGAATGCTGATATTCGGTAACCGTCTTCTGTTGTTAGACTTAATTCCTTTGACTCTATACCAAAGTCGCTAGATTCATAGACCGTATCAAACTGAACGGCTTGGTTAATCATTTCCCCCAAGTGGTGGAATTGCTGCTAAAACGATCATGCTAAGTAGAATTACTATTGCCGTTATACTAACTATGATTTTCCTAACCTTATTTCGTTTCGATTGCCCTTCTATACTCAACTTCATGTCTAACCTCCTATGGGACAGAGGGACAGGTCCACTGTCCCAATGCAATGAATTTAATGATCGACTATACTCTTAAACGTTGGGACAAGAGGTTCCTTGTCCCTATGACTATCCGATTTCTTTGGATACTCCGTTTTTTTCAAGAAAGGAAACTAAATCATCTCTTACGTTTATATCCGTAATAGTGTATGAAATAGTAGAGTTCCTTTTGTTATTCAGTTTAATCAATAACTCAGTTGTATTGTTTATTTCCAAATCAAAACCATAATATTTATGACTTGAGGTTATCTGAATAAGCTGGAATGATTTCATTTCCTGCCATTTAACTAAGCGAGTATTTAGAATAAGTCCATTTGGTAATATTTCAAAGAGCCTACCGTAACTATTTAGAAGGTAGCAAGGCAATAGACAGAAAAACACGACAAAAGAGATGAATTCTTCCTTGTATACAGCCATTAGAATTACGAAAATTCCTAAAACCACGCCCATAACACTTAACTTTGTATAATCTTTCACTTGATTAATTGGGATCACATTTACAATTCCTGCTCTAATTGAATTCCTAGTTTTGTCTGATAGTTCCATGGCCTGTTCTTCACTTAATTTCTTTAGTTTTTGAAATTCTAGCATTTGACTAATTAAAAGGAAGTTTACTACTATAAAAATAACTAGATAAGTGATTAGTTTGAACATCTTAATTCCTTTCTTACCTAAAAATGATCATGACTCGCGGGACAGAGGGACAGGTTCTCTGTCCCAATTCTTTGACTTTACGATTGACTATTCTCTTAAACGTTGGGACAGGGGACCAGTGATCTGTACCCCTAGTCCCCTTTAATTTTTAAGATATCCTTCTGAAACTGCTCGTTCGGGCCACAACTGCAACAACGGCTTATTTAAAAAGCGCTCATCTTTGGTAAAATCAATTTTTATTGGCTTCTTTAAATTCTAGCCACTGTTCTGAATATTTAGGGTTAGTAACTATTAATTCTTCAGAAATCAACTCCATATTTTTCAAATCAAATTTAACTATATAATTCCCAAATGGAGATTGGTTTTTCGCCAACCCTCTTTCAAATTCACATAAGCCTTCTGAACTAACTTGAGTAGCAATTGTAGTTTTGTAATCATCATCAACAAAAGCATCGAGAGTAGGATTAAAGTCGCTTAAATGATTTACTAAATTATCCTTTACCTCTTGTCTTCTTTCCTCTAACAACCTTGTATTTTCCATTTGTTTAAACTGAAAAAACATCAATACTATTCCTAACAAAACCAAAATTACAACACTAGTAATTGATAGTTTTTTTTTCAATATACCTCCCCCTCACAGAATATTTTTTCCATAATATCTCTTTACACCAACAACAGCTCCTCAACTATTGCTCATTGTTGGCTGAAAACATCATCTCTTTTTTAGCCATTTATTTTAAAGTCGGAATACCATAAAAAAACTACTATACCTGTAAGAGCAGATAAAAAAATATCAAGTGGGATTACATCCTTTCCATAGAGAAAAACCAATACTAATAGAACGAGTATTCTCCAATACAATATAAAATTCATAGACTCCAAATTTATAGTTAAAGATAAAATCTACTTATTTTTTTTCAAAGTAGACGAGAGTATAAGAATAATAACTAAACCAATAACACCACTGACGAGACCTTGCCAATTTAATTCTTTATACAAAAGGCAACTTGCAATGTTTATTCCTATAAAATAACCAAGTCCTATATAAAATCCTTTTTTCATTGAATTCACTCCACTATATAGCCTCTTCACACTTTTCCTTTTGTTAATGGGACAGGGGGACAGGTTATCTGTTCCAATGCTATGACTTAACGAACCGCTATACTCTTAAACGTTGGGACAATGGACCTGTCCCCTTGTCCCTCTACTTTTCCTTTTGCTAATCCACCCTTTAAGAATGGGACAAGTTCCATTGTCCCATGGTAAGCTCCGTTAAAATGATATTACCATAAAAAACCAACAACAAAGAACAGTATTTTTACTATGGGTACTCCAAGGGTGTCTACCGTGGCTACCCTGAAAAACAGAAAAAGAACTACAATGATTTATTGCTTAATTTTAAAGGGGACAAGATACATGTTACTGGAGATGTATTTTATCTAACAGTTTTCACAAACTATTACAGATTATGCCTGGTCATATTGTGTTATAATTATTTTTTCAAAACTTATTAAAAGGGGTTTAAGAAGAATGAATTTAAATTGGTTAGAATGGTTAGGGTATTTAGCTTCCCTTATTGTCCTTATTTCTTTATTAATGAGTTCAATTATTAAGCTAAGATGGATTAATTTATTAGGTTCTAGCTTGTTTTCACTATATGGATTTTTGATAGGCGCTTTACCAGTTGGATTAATGAACTTAGGTATCGCCATCATTAACATATACTATCTTGTGAAAATTTATAGTGCCAGTGCTAAAAATGAATACTTTAAAATACTCTCAATCGAAAGTGATTCCGAGTATTTTAAGCATTTCCTAAATTTCTATAAAGAAGGCCTCAAAAAGTACATAGATCCTTCTAAGCTTAAAGCAAACACGTACGACGTTAGCTTTTACATTTTAAGAAATATGGTGCCAGCGGGTGTGTTTTTAGGTTCAAGATACGATGAAAACACGTTAAAGGTAGAACTAGATTTTGTTATCCCAGAGTATAGGGATTTTAAAACTGGAAGCTTTGTTTACGAAGAAAGTAAAGATCACTTCTTAGATAGAGGCTATAACAGGTTAATTAGCTATTCGTCCAACAATGACCATATAATTTATTTAAGAAAAATGGGCTTTGAAGAAAAAGAAGAAAACGGAAGCAAGTATTTTGAAAAGTTAATAACGAAATAAGCTGGGACAGAGGGACAGGTTCACTGTCCCAATGCTATGACTCGAAGGGTGCCTGGCACCCACCGCAGAAAAAGGCGCCTTTTAGGAAACGATTCGCTCTGGATGGCTATAGACGTTTAAGCTTTGTCCGCGAACAAAACCAATTGCTGTAATGCCTAAGTCATTCGCTAAGTTTACGGCTAATGTTGTTGGTGCGGACTTTGATAGAACAATGCCAACTCCAATTTTTGAAACCTTTAACAAAACTTCAGATGAAATTCTTCCACTAAATGCAATCATCATGTCAGTGATCGAAAGTTTGTTTTTTAAACAATATCCGTAAATTTTATCTAAAGCATTATGTCTGCCTATATCAGATCTTGATAGAAGGACTTGATCCTTCGTACAAAGAGAAGCATTATGAAGCCCGCCAGTCAATTGAAAGGCTGTGGATTGCTCTTGCATTTTTGTCATTAAGTTAAAGCATTGCGAGACAGATATTTCAATTTGCTTCATAAACGTTTTCGCTGTCTTTACATCGTTATGAAGATAAAATTGTCTACTTTTCCCGCAGCAAGAGCCAATGAATCTTTTTGAAAAAAAATCTTTGCTCATCGTCTGTTTTTGTACTAATTCTACATAAGCAAAGCCACGATCTTCATTAATGGATAAAGCAGCAATATCTTCAATGGCACGAATGATCCCTTCTGAAGCTAAAAAGCCAATGACTAATTCATCTAAGTGGTCAGGGGTACATACCATTGTCGCAAATTCATCCCCGTCCACAATGATTGTTAATGGGTACTCATTTGCGATAACATCATCAATTTCTTCGAAAGCATTACCATTATATTTGATAATTCCACGATTTATCATTAAATCAGTGTTCATGGAGATGCGCCTCCTTTAGTTAACCTCTGTTTCTAGATCTTCAATCCGCTTTTCTAAATAATCTATATCTTTTTTTGCATGATAACGTTCTGCTTTTTCAACTTTTACAGCGACACTAAATTGTGGGATACCGGATGGCCCATCATAGATCCCTTTTGGAATTAAAAAATTACCTTCTGGAAAATGAAGTCCAATATTGCCCCTAGTAATATGAGCAAAATGAGCTTTCCCTTGGAACGTACCATGCTCATTGTAAACGACAATTGGTTCACCCTTTATAATATTCAATTCTTTTGCATCTTGTTCATTCATTAAGACGTCATACCGTTCTGTACCATTGAATGGATCAATTTCGTTATATACCATTGAATTAAATTGCTTTCCCCTTCTAGTCATGACATAAAATTGACCGTCGGACTTTTGCAACTTAGGAATTTCGATTGTAATTAAATTAGCTTTTTCATCGGGAGTAGGGAAAATACCTCCCTCACATAACCATGCCCCACCCCACTGGAACACATCGCCTTGCTTCTTCAAAAATTGAACACCATCATAATTCGGATTAGCCTTGGCGATTTCATCCCGAATCGCATGACCGTCCTTAAAATCTATGAGACTTGCAAAATGTGGCTTTACACGCTTTGCTAGATCAATATAAATTTTCCACTCTGCTCGTGCCTCTTTCACTACCTGTTTATTACCCTCAATTTCTGGTGAAAAATAAATCATCCGTTCCGTTGATGTAGAGGTTCCCCCACCTTCTTGTTCATAGCGTGTTTTTGCCGGCAGGACGATCACAGCTTCTTTTGCATCCACTAACGTTGATGTATTAAAAATAATATCTTGGTGAACACGAATATCTAACTGTGATAAAGCTTTCTCTATAAATAATGGATTAGGCATCGTTTCTAAAAAGTTACCACCACTCATGTAGTAGAGCTTCAGCTTTCTAGCATGATCTTTGGGCAATAGGGCATTTTCAAGGGAAACTCCTAAAATATCGCCCTGCCATTTAGGAAGGTTAAACTTCCAGAGGGCTTCAATTCGTTTCACATTTTTTGCATCCCAGCCACCACCTGGTAAAACAAATGGGTCACAGCCCATTTCACTAGTACCCTGTACGCTCGAATGACCTCTAAAAGGCATGACACCATTATATTTACGACCGATGTAGCCTCTTAAAAGGGCTAGGTTCGCGACTTGTGAAATATTATCAGTTGCAAATGAATGCATCGTTAACCCTAGAGCCCATGCGAACACTGCGTTTTTACTGTTTGCTAAAAGCTCGGATAACTCTATGATTCTATTTTTTGAAATACCTGATGATTTTACAATCTCATCCCACGATTGTGCTTTGACGTGAGCTTTTAACTCCTCGTAATGTTTTACGTGGTTTTGAACAAAATCATGGTTAATCGCTGAGCCATGGACTTTTTCTTCCATTTCAAACCAATGCTTCATAATTCCATGCATAAAGGCGATGTCTCCACCGATGTTTACTTGGTAAAAATCATCGGCAACTCTAGTACCGAATAAAGCAGATTCTAGATTAGAAGGAACCCAATATTTTTCCATCGCTGGCTCTTTATAAGGGTTCACAACAATGATTTTTGTTCCCTTCTTCTTTGCAGCTAACATGTATTTCGTTGAAACTGGTGAACTATTGGAGGCAACACTTCCCCAAAATAAAAGTACATCTGTCCCAATCCAGTCTTGATAATTGGCCGTACTTGCCCCAACACCAATGGATCGATATAAACCAGTTTTTGATGGAGAGTGGCAAATGCGGGAGGCGTTATCAATATTGTTTGTTCCGAGAAAGCGTGCTACTTTTCCTGCTACATAGTATGATTCGTTCGTAATTCCTCTAGAAGTTAAATAGAAGGCATACTGTTTGGGATCTAATGTTTTGATCTTCTTCGCAATCATATTCATGGCATCTTCCCAGCTAATCCGTGAAAATTTTCTTTCTCCTGATTTACGAATTAATGGGTATGGGATTCGACCTAATTGCCTGAGTTCTGCACTGCTATACTTTTTCAACTCATCAATATCAGCATGAACAATTTCTTCTTTTATATTTGGCATTGTATTTAAACGTAAAACATTTAATCGTGTTGTACACATGTGGGCTCCTTTAAGCGTTTGATCTTGAAGACCTGAAACACCTAAAGCGCAGCCATCGCATACTCCTTTTGTAAGGATATTTTTTGCATATTGTAAGTTATCTTTATTCTCCCAGACAACTTTCAGAGTATCTCTAATATGTTTAGGCTTTACTTTTCCTAACCCGAATGGAATAGGACTTACCCAATGCTTTGGAGTAGGCTTTTTTGAAATAGATATCGGACCTTGGTGTTTACTTTTTCCCATACGTTTTTTCCTCCCCTTCAAATTGATTACTATTGACACTATGTATATGTTGTTATTTGTTTATTAGAAAAATCACTGACTCTTTGTCAAGTGACTTATAGTTAAATCATACTTCTATAATTGCTAATAAACGCTTGGTAACGCTTTCATTTAACTCACCTATCAATAATATATTCGGCACCAGCATAAATAAATTTAATTTTTTTAATGTTACCATGGGACATGGGGACAGGTACCGCGTCCCACTCTACACCAGTTCTTCGCATCATTCTTAGTTATGGGACACAGGGACAGGTTCTCTGTCCCAATGCTACGATTTAACTGCCCTCTATTTTCATTAACATTGGGACAAGGTACCTGTCCCGCTGTCCCATTTCTTTCGACAAGAACAGTAAAATTCCTTTTTAAAACTACAAAAATAGTAAGTTCACCTCCTAAATAAGCGATGTCCTAACCATAAATTTGGCAAGTTCACCTAAAAATCCAAAATAACACGCACAATTTGTCACCAACTAGAAGAGAGTTCTCGACGCCATTCAACACATTTGGTATGGACAATCCTATATACTTTTCAATAAATCTACGAACGAATACAGTGGGAGGATGAGATGAGGAATTTATCATTAAATATGCCAATCGAACGAAAATTAGACGAAGCTTATTCGAAATGGGGTAGAAAATTAGGTTTACAACAACACCGCAACAAACGGTTGAAAAAAATACCTGTACCAAATATTGTCCCGTTTGCGTCAAACTCTCTTCAGCCACTACGACACATCTTGTCTAAGTGCAGTCATGGAGCTTTCATTGTAACTAGTGACGAACATCCATATTTCACCTTCCAAGCATCAACATATTCTGCATCATTTACACGATTAACTCTAAAATCAGAATTGTTTTTTTGCAAAAATGAAATGCGCTATTATCCAGTTCTAGTTGTTCAGCAATTCAACCTTGATCAGTGGGAAAAAGGTGATACTGTAATGCAATGGTTACGGGATCATGGTGGTCATCTCGGCTTTGAAAAACTAGTTTATCAATGTCCTTCGTCACCAAAAGTGACTTCTCTTGCTAGATCAAACGGTCTCAAGCAGATCCATCATCCATTTGTTGAAAATATACTAGGAATTCAAAGAGAAGGCAGCTATTACTGCTACCTTGAAAAACAAGGGGAATTTTAACAGTATCACAGTTGGGACAGAGGGACAGTAAACTGTACCCTATGTCAAGGACACATTGAAGAGGGACACTAAGCCACTCTAAGAAGATGATTTCTGTATTGAACAGGAGTCATCTTCTTTAAATCCCGTTGATATCTTGTATTGTTATAATGAGTAATATAGCTTCTAATTTCCTTTTTAAGTTCTTTTAGATTTTTGCATTGTTTGATATTAGTTTCATCCTTAAAATGGCCAAAAAAGGATTCTTGG
>NZ_JBKBWN010000035.1:0-12205 GCF_046314235.1 Anaerobacillus sp. | reverse complement strand
TATATTCATATGAATTTTCTCCTCGAATCCGAATCATCTATTTTCACTATTATACATTAAAAAAGTACCCTATAGAGATCGTCCCTTTAATAAGGTGTCCACTCTATAGGGTACAGTTTACAGGTTCACTGTCCCTCTGCTATGACATGAAGAGCCACTATTATCCTAAAACGTTGAGACAAGGGACAGGTCCCTTGTCCCCCCTTGTCCCTCTGTGCTACTGATTTCTCTTTTCAACAAATAATAGAATTAGGGTTGCAAATGGACCTAATATTAGAGAAAGCAAAAACCAGTTTAATCCCGATCTATTCTTCCCTTGGGCAAGTGCAGCATTTATCAATGCCAGTGTACCCCAGCCTACAAAATATTGGTTTTCCATCATCTGTCCTCCCCATTTTATTTATCTATAGATCCTGTTAGCTTCTAACGTTCCTCTTTAACATCTACTTCTATTGAATAAGGAATACCGAGATACGTGTATTTAATGGTTATTTTTTCAGGTGGTTCATTACCAGTAACACGTAACCCATAGTGTATGATAGTTTGTCTATCACCTTTTTCTTCTTCTATTATTCTTGTTATTTCTTCATCTCTTAACCTGGGCTTAACATCAAATTCGTTAATATTGTGAAAGGTAATCTGCTCTCCATCACGAATTGTCCCAGATACCATTTGAAGAGTCCTGCTCACACCTAATTCAACATTTTTAGCTTTCTTTCCATTAACCAATACATTTTTAAGTTTAATACTAGTAAATCCATTGTTTTCAATTGATACAATCCTTTTCGTTTCCTCATAGGTGTAAAAAGTTATACCAGGTACTGCTAATGGGGGATTTGCCTTTAAATAAATAAAGCCAACCAAAAATAAAAAAGAAATGACTCCAATTACTAAAAATAATTTTTTCAATAAAATCAACTTCCTCCGTTTATAACTTGACTTCTAAAGTGTTCATTTCCCTGCTCATTAGCACCATTACATCAGCCACAGCTTATTAAACTACTGCCTCCGTTACTGGACCAAGGATTAGTCATTATTTATGGAATTAGCTATTTTATGAAGTTCTTCTTTTGCTTGATGATCTTCATTAAAAACGAAGAAATAATGTAAATTATACTCGATACCATCTTTTAACCAGTGTAATTGTGCTGATGATAATGGCGTTTCTTGGAAGAGAGCCACTGTTCCGTCATCTAATGTTATTTCCTCATATGTATTATCTTCTTTAAATATACTAAAATTACGGTCAAAATTTGCTACGATGAACTCTATTACCCTTTCATCTTCATTAGAATGGTAAGTGATACTATATACGATTTTTTTAAAATCTCTATCCCAATCTCCTATGGTTACCGCTGACTCTTCATTTGGAAAAGGTATGTATTTTGGGAATTTAGCCTCGAACGGTAGAGCTGTAATTGCCACATCCTTTGGTACGGGTTTAAACTCTCGACCCGAGATATTATTTTCCACCTCTTCTAAACTTGAAGTATCAAGTAGATTAGAATTATCAGTAGTACACGCTACCAAGAAATCAAAGTCAAACATACAATAAAAGCAATATTAACAACTCTCATTATTGCCACTATCTCCTTCTTATAATTAATAAAAATTCCTCAAAATCATTTATCTTCAACTCTTCCGTTTCATTAATTCAGCAAGATAAAGCCTTGCTCCTTCTTCAAATAATAGTAATCTTTCTGTCTCTTTATTGTAGTTAAACTTACTCAAACTAACACCTCAACATAATTTTTTTGTACAACTGCCCCGTTAGATGAATAACTTCAACAGCATTTTGAAGCACAGAATTTTAGGAAGAAAGTTTATTATTTTCTCTTATACCACCGAGAATCAAAATGACTCCTAAAAAAAAGAATACAAAGCCTTTCGAAAACCCTATTATAAAGAATATAGCACCGACCAATAGATAGCTTGCAACCTTTGGATTTTTATAGTTAACATTTTTCAAGGTAATGCTCCTTTCTTTTTTAACTGCTGAAATCAGTTTTCCGCTTTGACATCCTACTAACAGAAGAAAAATCGTATTTTAAAGTTATATACGTATTTGGACCAATTTAGTTCCGGAAAATTGAAACTTAATCCTTTGCATCATTAATAAGTTGCATATTTGTATGGATCAATGCATGGTCCGTTTACCGAAATGCTCTGTTTTGTACAGAGGTGGTTATAATATTTCTTTCTTTTTTTGATAACTTCTCCACTGAGGACTTTAGGATATACCGAATAAGGAATTATTCGTATTCGAAATTCCCTCTTTATATTCATTATTATTAGTAGTTTCAATATCTGTACCGCCACTACAACCCATCAATAACTAAGTAACTAATACCAATAAAGATATGATTTCCCTGAGAATCCCCCCTCCTTTTCAACACCTACTTTTCCAATAAAAAAAGCGTACAAAATCATTGCGAATTTGTACGCTATTTCTAATGTTATTTGTTATTTTCTCTCTCAAAACTGAACCCGTTACTTTTGTGCTGTTGGCCCTTTTCCTTTGCTTTTATTAGTAACCAACGTACGCTGTACCAATAATGACTAATAAAATAAACAATACTAGGATTAACGCAAATCCTGCACCTGCATATCCGACATGTCCTGCACCCATTAATGTCACCCCCTTTTTCTAAAAGTTGTGGGGTAACCACACACTACAGGCTATGTAGAATTGCTTTTCTTGTATAGGTATTTCTCATTCATTTTGTATATTTGGGCAAATATGGGAAATTAAAAGATTTTCTGCCTATTTGAAATTCACCCTTCTTTTCAAAATGATTTCATCAACTAACCATTTTATTAAAACTGCCTTTAAAATGTATATAGGAAGGGAATAAATATAGCGCCAACTTTCTAATTTGTAAATTCCTAACCACACAGTTAGAGGTTCGAAAATAAATGTAAAAATTATCGCCATAACGGTATTGGCCACAATAAATTTTTTCCACGTAGGGTAATATTGGTATAAAAACATATGTGCAACAACTAATATTCCTTGATCTACAGGAATTAATCTCGGCATTATATTTATCAATTGGTAGGGATATGACCAAAGATGTAGTTCTACTCCAATATCATCCAACACTATAACAAGGACCATTAATAAAGTTCCAAATAACAATATTTGGCCTATTTTTCTTTTATCTACAAATTTCCACCAAATAATCCAAGGTATAATAAGTACAAATAAAAGTAACCACCATTGAAAAGTAAATAAATTGTGTGAAATCCAATATTCTAGTTTCATATCATTTAATTGTTGATGAATAGTACGTATTTCTTCAAAAGTGGGGTACTTTCCTGTCATTATGCCCATCCTTCTATACTCATCTTTAATTCGTTTATTTCAAATTTAGTTTCTAGTTCTTTTCGCTTATTTTCACTAAAAAAACTCCAGACCATTTAGTGCGCTTTTTCCTTTCCACCCTAAGAAAGTCAGTTTTCAATATTTTTCCTCTATAACATTTTTTTATTCAAAAGCAGGGACAGAGGGACAGGTTCTCTGTCCCTCTGCTGTGACTTAAAACTAACCACTTTTATCCTAAACGGTGGGACAAGGGACCTGTCCCCTTGTCCCCTCAAAAATGGCAACACTTAACATTCGACAAATTTCGTAACAAATCTGCATTAAGCGACTTTTTATGTTATATTCAGATTACTCTAATAATATTCAAAGGAGGTATGGATTCTTATGTTTAAGAAATTACATACAAAAATGATTTTCACATTCACTATTCTTATTCTTGTTTCGCTAAGTACTTTATCCTTTATTAACTATTCCCAAGTATCTAAACAAGTGAATACTGAGGTAAGATCAAATGCTTCAGAACAGGCTACAGAGTTAAAAAACCTGATCGACTTGTATTTAAACCAGTATAGCCTATCAATCCATCAATTTAGTCATAGTCAATCAGTCCTCAAATTCGTTGAAGCAGGAACACTAGAAGATCGGCAGCTTGCTTGGAGTGAGTTGACTAATGATTTCGCTAATTTTCTAGAGTTAAATCCGAAAATACAAATTATTTATATCGGGGACCCTAAGAAGAACATGGATACTGTGCCTCATGTTGACTTAACTAATTATGATCCAACAAGTCGACCATGGTACATTGAAGCTTCACATTCACCAGGTGAAGTCATTTGGACGGAACCTTATATTGATGAAATTACTAAAGAATATGTGATCACAGCTGCCAAAGCCATTCAGAATAGTTCAAATAAAGTTATGGGCGTCATTGGAATTGATATATCTCTTGACGAACTAGAAGCATTAGTAACTAATGTTCAAGTTAGCCATAATGGTTATCCATTTCTTTTTGACCAAAGTGGTCGTGCACTTGTTCACCCAACAATGCGTGGTGAAGATTTAAGTGATTTATCGTTTGTAAATGAAATGTACCAATCTAGTTTAAATGGAATTATTGATTATAATTTTGAAGAAGTTAACCGGGTTTTAATTTACGATTCTTTGGATACTACAGGTTGGAAGGTCGGTACTGTTTATATTGATAAACATTTAAAAGAAACTGCGAATGGACTCCGTAATACAAATGTATTAGTTTCGATCATTATTATTATTATTGCTATCGTTATAACCTATGGAATATCAATTAATATCTCTCGACCTATCAGCAATTTGACGAAGGAAATCCACAAAATTGCAAATGGAGATTTAACAATATCCTTTACTTCGAAATCAAAGGATGAGGTTGGACAACTTACTGAAAGCTTGAGCAAGATGGTATCTAATCTTAAGCAATTAATTGAGGCAGTTGGAGGTTCAGCTAAAACAATCGGGTTCTCATCTGAGAATTTAAGTGCAATCGCAGAAGAAACCACAGCTTCAAATGAAGAGGTTGCTAGGGCTGTTACTGAGATTGCCAATGGAACTACAGAAGTTGCTAGCACTTGCGAGGATACTAATAAAAGAACATCGGAACTATCAAATTTGATTGAAGATGTTACAACGCAAATTATAAATATAAAACAATTATCAAACCAATCGGAAAACGAAAATCATAAAGGGATGCAACAGGTCGAAGCGTTAAGAAGTTCAACAAAGGAATCAACTAAGGTAATTGATTCAGTTCAAACAGTTATTCATAGTCTTTCTACAAAAATAAATGATATTGAAAAAATTATGCATGCGATTTCCACCATTTCTGACCAAACTAACCTCCTAGCTTTAAATGCATCAATTGAGGCAGCTAGGGCTGGCGAGCACGGCAAAGGTTTTGCAGTAGTTGCTAACGAAGTACGAAAATTAGCGGATGAATCAAATAAAGCGACTGAAGAGGTTCGTCAAACACTTTCGATCATTCAAAATGAGGCAAAACATGCGGTAAATGAAATGTCTGCTACCCAATTAATATCTTCAATGCAAAACCAATCAGTAGAAAGCACTGAAAAAACGTTTTCTGCAATCTCTGACGTAACATTCAAAATGATTGCATCAATGGAAACTCTTACAAACCAAATAAATAAGGTGAATAGCTACAAAGAAGAAGTCGTAGGATCTATTCAAGATATATCTGGAATGGTTGAAGAATTTGCAGCTGCAAGTGAAGAAGTAAGCGCTAGTGCATCTGAACAAATTGTAGCTATCCAAACAGTAGCTGACCAAGCTCAACAATTAAGAGAGTCTAGCGAGGAGCTCGAACTATTAATTCAAAAGTTTAAATTATCATAACCGGGACAGAGGGACAGGTTCTCTGTCCCATTTTTCATCGATCGTTTTAAAATATGGGACAAGGGACCTGTCCCCTTGTCCCTTCCTTTCAAAATTTTCTCTCCTCTATCCATACATATTTCACCAAACACAATTAACCTCATTAACATAACTGTTTCAATAATAAAACAAGCGTTCTGCTTGTTCCACTAAAGGTCACAGTCAGCGTTGACAACTACTTTAAGTTGCTTCTCAACATAAAAGATGTGAAGACATAAACAATTTTTTCTTAGTCCAAAATTGGAATAATTTCAAGAAAATCGTAAGGAACATCGTGAATGGCATAAAATAAACGAGAGTTTTCTGTTATAGGCAGTTCTTTTTCATTTTTATCACCAAGTATTTTTATTTGTTTGATACTTTTATCGAAAGCCTTTCCTACTAAAATTGAAATCTTTGTCCCTTGCTTAGTCTTAATATCAAATCCCATTGTTGAATAAGGACTATCACCATCAAAATCGCTATATGGCCGGTCTCTATACCAACTAAATCCCTTTTTACTTTCTGTTATACTCGCAACACCTAACGCCTTATTTAGTTCAAAAAATACTATCGTTTCACCACTATATTCCTCAATAGATAATAAAATTGCGTTTGAACTTTCTTGTTCCAATCCATATTTAATTGCGTCTTCCTTTGTGTTATACCATTTAGAGTTATCTTGGATGCAACCTACCAAAAATGTAATGAACAAAAATAATAGAATTAATTTCTTCAAAATATCACTTCCCAGAATGAGTTATTTACTGAGTTAACCTGTTTCCTTAGCACCACAAGCTCATCTTAAAAAATTTTTCAACAACGTCTATGCTATTAACTACTAAAACTCGCAATTGTAATCGTTCCAACAATGTATACCAATGAAATAGTCATCCAAAAAGTATTTTTTGCTGTCTCAGCATCATTTACAGCAGAGATTTTCCTAATAATTTCAACTAAATTTAGACAAAATACTATCGCTAATATAGGATTTAAAAAAATAGCAGCGTATAATAAAAATTCCATAAGTTTCCCCTTTTTAGTTTAGTTCTTTTTCATTAACCTCGACAGTGGCACCTCCTGCTCTTTTGTTCAAGTTTCCATTGACTTAGGCACTTTTCAATTTGTTACTTTCATATGGGGTTACCTTTACTCCTTTTGGATACAGTCGATAAATTATGTAGATCATAACAGGAGTTAAAATAAAGAAAATGATGGTACCTATGTTAAGTACTATCTGAAAATAATCGAAAAATTGTTTTAATTCCACTGGATCTATCGTTGCCTCTGTTGTCGTATTAAAAATCACTTCTAGAAACTGAGGACTTATAGCTATTAAGTTATTCAATCCATGCAAAATAATCGGGATAATCAACTTTTTTGTTTTTACATAAATGATACAAGCAAATATCCCAAATATAAAATGTCCAATGAAACCTTGATTAAAATGAATGGCAGAAAAAATAATAGAGCTAAAAATCATTGCTTTCCCAAGACCAATTGTTTCTCCCCACCGATTAAATAAGAAACCTCTAAAGAGCAATTCTTCTGCGATTGGTGCAAAAACTACCGCAGCTACTACATATAATAAAAGTATTAAACCTGAAATCTGTGGGGCATCCGCTGCTGAAATGATTATCTCTTGAATGAAATCCTCCATGTTAGTAAATAAATTTAGCAAAGTTAAAACTGCTAAAATTGAAAAGAATGTGATAAACACTTGGATAGATATATACTTTAGCAACGATTCATTTCGAATCGATAAATTCCCAATTACGAATTCTCTCTCTATTCCATCTGTTTTAAATTCGTGAAAAAGAATAAAAATTATCCCTGTATATGAAACTATTGAATAAAGACTAATTATCATAGTAATATCAATATCCAAGAGGAACGCCGCTAATAGGAAAACTACTAGAGTTAACATCATAAACAAAACTATTTTAATTAAAACTGACCAAACACTTACTTTTTTAAAACTAAGTACATTTGACATTTATTTAGCTCCTAATATAGTGAATTTTTTCCAGGGACAGAGGGACAGGTTCTCTGTCCCAGTGTTATCGCTTACTGAGTCAGTATTAACTTAAACAATGGGACAAGGAACCTGTCCCATTGTCCCTACCAAGTTTTAAATGTTATTTACGTAAAATCTTCTCCATCTTTTTTCCCTTTGCTAGCTCATCGATCAGCTTATCCAAATAGCGAATTTCCTGCATAGTTCGTTCTTTAACTTCTTCTACTCGGACACCGCAGACCACACCTTTGATCAAGTTCCGTGCTGGATTTAGCTGAGGAGCTTCCTCAAAGAAAGTCTCAAAATCTGTCTGTTTTTCAAGTTGTACTTCTAACTCTTCCTGGCTATACCCTGTCAACCAACGGATGATATCATCGACTTCTGTTTTCAAACGTCCTTTTTTCTCGGCCTTCGTAACATAATGAGGATAGACACTTGCGAAACTCATTGTATAGATCTTATGTTTGTTCATAATAAATACTTCCTTCCTTAGGAATTATTGCTCCCAGCATGGGAATTTTAATTTTGATAGTTATTTTATGCCGATCTAGTTCCCCACATCCTATATCTCTAATATGTCCACCAAAACTATTTATAGTTCATAGAAAAGCATAACAACAATCTTTTGTGGTTTAAATTCCATATGTGTTTATACTACTTTTTTTATAAAAACTAAATGATATACCCAAGCGCTTTATTATGTTTTAAGAGACTACAGGGAGTACTTAATATATTTTCAGTAAATAATTGCTCGCTTAATTTTAACATAATATGCCAAATTTCCTAGATTTATTTTCTTTTAAACACATAATTGGTATTATATCAACAAAAAAAAACAACCAATTAGTATGCTAATTTGGTTGCTAACGACTAGTAGGAACGAGGCCACGCTCCCTACTTTCGCCAAAAATTTGTGAGATCTGCTTTATCTCGAATATTGAATTTAATTATTTTCTCAAGCAAGTCGTAATTTACTTGCTTCTTCCACGGAATTCTAAACAAGCCTTTAGTTGAGGTGTACCCCGATTGAGTTATCTCATCTGCAAACTTAACCATCGTTAATTCTTCTGGTGCAACGCTCATATGTTGCTTCGATGTAGAAAAACCGATGATATAAGTACCATGATCAGAAAACATTGGTGTGTTCCACTTAATTTGCCCTTCCAAGTGAGGAAATTTCTCTTCTATCCAAGTTAATATTTCTTCTATCCGGGCGCGATGATCAGGATTATCTATTCCTTCTAAATACTTCGCAAATACTTGCAAATTAAAACCTCCTAAATCAAAATCAAATAATTATTCGCCATTCACATAAAACAGCCGTAATCGAAATTCATTATAAACGAAATACTTGTTCAGGACTAAATGGATATTTCCATTCAAAAACCCAAATTTTTAAGCTTTCATAAATTCTTGTTGTATAGTATTGCTACGCATTAAGTAATAAATCATCAGTAATCTCTGCAATCCTGTCTACATTGTTTAAATAAATAAAGTGTGTTCCGTCTAGTATTTCATATTTTGCGTGCTTACCAACCCGTTCAAGATGTTTATGTTGATATTCCTGGGGTGTCATTTTAAACTTTTTAAGCTGTGAATTCGAAGTTTCATAGGTCTGTTTTGATATGACTTTAAAATATGGGACATGGTTTGGGAATGGAAGATCTATAGTTTGTTTTATAAAATCTGATGAACTTGCTATCTGCTCTAAAACAGTATTATTGATCGAAAAGCCAGCAAAGGTAATCATTGCATTTATCTCTTTTTCTGTATATCCATTTGCGAGTAATTTCTTTTTGTTTACGGTTAAAGGTGCTAAAAATGAGATGGTGCCTGTGGCTTGTTGAAATTTTGCAATTGGAAGTATAGATTTAACAATGGCCGGCATTTCGTCATAAAACGCAGTAGTTGTGCCATCAAGTGAGATAATAGCTTCTACTTCATTCGGATATTTCGCAGCATAATATTCACTAAAAACACTTGATATTGAGTGTGGCATCAACACATACGGTGCTTTAAAGCCCGCCTGGTTAAGTACAGCTCTTATTTCTTCAACATAATTTTCACTGGTACGTGGTCTTGATGTTTGGCTGCTAAAGCCTACACCAAAATACTCGACAATAACAACCTTGTATGTTTCACTGAGTTTACGCATAAGTGGTCCAAAATCAGCACTCGGTAGCCCAACACCCATACCAGGTAGTAATACGATTGTCTTCTCTCCACTTCCCATTGAATAGATATGCATTTGTCCGTCTTCAACCTCAACTAATTGACCATATGGCTTTATTTGTTTCAATTTCCCTTTGAAATAAGTAGTATGTAAAATTCCGCCAATTAACATAAGGACCGCAATCACTGCAACTATTATACCGAATATAATCATAACTTCTCCCCTTTTTATTTTAAGTTTGGGCAATCATAATTCCCTCGTTTAATTTTCCTCGACTGGTGATGAAATAATTGAAATATCCCTGGCTTTTCTATTTTCCGCTAATTCAAAGTTGTATTTTAAAATTAGTTGGCGTAGTTCCTCAATAAATTGGGAGAATTCTGTATCACTCATCATCAGTACTGTATACTGATTAGTTTCCATCTAATTTGACACAAGTATAGTAGAGTTGTTACTAGTAACCAATATTATGTTAGCGTTAATTCATACTGATAAAATTGCGAATTTTGAATGTATCCATTTTTTTCATATAATCTTTGGGCAGAATGATTTTCTACTGCTGTACTCAAACTAATTCCCTTTGCTCCTGTTTCTATAGCATAGGCTTTTGCTTTATGTAAAAGCATCTGTGCTACTCCTTTTTTTCGCGCGGCAACTTCTACATACAAGTCATTTAATATCCAAGCTCTTTTCATAGATATTGATGAAAATGTAGGATAAAGTTGCGTAAATCCTAAATACTTTTCTTTATCTTTAACGACAAATATAACAGATTCTTTGCTTTCTATCCGTTTTTTTATGTAAGCCTTAGCACCTTCGAAATCCTCTGCTTGCTCGTAAAACATCCGATACATATTAAATAAATTTGACACTCCTTCTAAATCTTCCAACGTAGCTTGATATATTTCCACTAAATCCCTTCCTCTCTAAAGTTATTTTTCTATTTCCTTTCCCTGGGCAAGTAGGACAGGTTTACTATCCAATTTCTATTTATATAGCGATCGAATATTACCCTAAAAAGTTGGATAAGGTTCCTGTGATCTATGCTCCTTGTACACCCATCTTACTACAAATCGAAGTAGTTTCCCATTTTATTCCGGTATTTTATAGCTAATATGGGTGTACTCCCACTAAGAATTTGGCTTTTCGTGTTAAACTTAGTATACGAAAACCGTTATTTTGCTAACTAACAACAGTGAAGTTAAAAGCTATTTAAAGTACTGAAAATAATGGAGAAACATTGTCAAAAGATCTTGAAGGGAACGATTTTTATGAAATACGAATGGAGAAAACAAGAGAAGGAATTATATCTCCCAAAGCAAAAACCGGAAATTGTAACAATACCAGAACAGAAGTTTTTTTCGATAAAGGGAAAAGGGAACCCAAATGAGGAAGAATTCGCGGAGAAAATAGGTGTTCTTTATTCATTGGCATATGCGGTCAGAATGATGCCAAAACAAGGCTACACTCCAAATGGATATTATGAATATACTGTCTATCCACTAGAAGGTATATGGGATTTAACAGACGAGGGCAGAAAATTAGCTAATTTAAATAAGGATGAATTATTATATACCATTATGATAAGGCAACCCGATTTTGTAACAAAAGAAGTTGTAGAAAGAGCGTTCCAAAGCACAGAAAAAAAGAAACCTCACCCATTCTTAAAGGATGTAACTTTCGGTACATACCAAGATGGTTTGTGTGTCCAAATGCTTCATATAGGTCCATATGATGATGAACCAAAAAGTTTTGAGTTGATGAATGAATTTTTAAAATTTAACAATCTTGAAAGAACTTCGTTACAGCATAGAGAAATATATCTATCTGACTTTAGAAAAGTAGAACCTACAAAATTAAAAACTGTTTTGAGATATAAGGTTGAGAAGAATTAATAATGGGACACAGGGACTGGTCCTCTGTCCCACTGTTAAATATTTGCAATCCATAATCAGAACCTCGAGTATGAATAGAAATTTCAAAACAAAAATAGATAAAATAAGTGATTAGACCTTAGAAATTATTATGGGGACACAAGTATTACAGATGATTTTTGGGTAAAGTTTATTACAGATTTAGAACAGAATACCGAAGCATTTTTAATGACTGTAAACTATGCTCATATGGGTGAAGCACTTGGATTTTAAACATGGACAGGGGGACAGTAAACTGTAAACTGTACCCTATGTCAAGGACACATTGAAGAGGGACACTAAGCCACTCTAAGAAGATGATTTCTGTATTGAACAGGAGTCATCTTCTTTAAATCCCATTGATATCTTGTATTGTT
>NZ_JBKBWN010000034.1:0-13380 GCF_046314235.1 Anaerobacillus sp. | reverse complement strand
GCGGTGGTTGGTAACATGATTTGATGTTTCGGTCCAACTACTCTTCTTGCTAAATGCGGAGCAACTAAGCCTACAAAAGCAATTCCTCCACCTACAGCTACACACGAGCCAGCTAAACCTACCGCTAAAAGTAATAGCTTTCTACGTTCTCTTTCAACTGCTGCACCTAATCCAGTCGCAGTATTATCCCCAAGATTTAAGACATTTAAGTATCTTGCTTTATAAATTGTAAATGGAATGAGGAAAAGTATCCATGGTAAAATCGCTAAAACAAATTTCCAATTTGTTCCCCAAATACTCCCTGATAACCAAATGGTTGCTTGCATAAAATCTCTTGGATTCATTTTTAATTGAAAAACGATTAATAAGGCACCGAACGCAGCATTCACACCTATACCGACTAATATTAATCTAGTAGGTGTGACTCCTTTTTTCCAGGCGATGGTATAAATGAGAAAAGCGGCAAAAGCTCCTCCTAAAAGCGCTGCAAAAGGCATGATAAATATTGATAGCATTCCTAAAGATGACGTAGAGCCTTGAAAAAAGAAAATAAATAAAACAACTGCTAATCCTGCCCCAGCATTAATTCCTAAAATCCCAGGGTCTGCAAGGCCGTTTTGTGATACGCCTTGTAATATGGCCCCGGATATTGCTAATCCTGCTCCAATTAAAACAGCGATAACCATTCGAGGCAAGCGAAAATCAAACAGGACGAGCTTCTCTTTATCCGTACCGTAACCAAAGAGCGTTTTAAGCACGTCTAAAGGAGCAATCCGAATATATCCTAGGTTTAGACTAATAAAAAATGAAATGACAATAAGTGCAAAGATAATTCCCATTATAAAAAATGGCTTTTTATCAACTTTTCGATTAAGCTCCATCTCTATAATCCTCTCCTTTCACTACGAGCTAAGTAGAGGAAAAACGGAACACCAATCATCGCTGTAATTGCACCTACTGGCGTTTCAAACGGTGGATTAATCATCCTTGCACCAAGATCAGCTAATACGAGTAGTAAGCCTCCTAAGATAGCCGAGCATGGAATAATCCAACGATAGTCAACACCTACTAAAAATCGAGTGATATGCGGAATAACTAATCCGATAAACCCTACTGATCCAGCAACTGACACGGCAGCACCTGTTAATAGTAAGACAACTAATGTTCCAATAACTTTGACAATAGCTGTACGCTGCCCTAACCCCTTTGCTACATCATCTCCTAAACTTAAAACTGTAATTGATCTAGCTAGCATAAACGCCATGATTAAACCAATCACAGCAATCGGAACTATCATCTGAATACTAATCCACTTCGTCCCTGCAACTCCTCCTGCATACCAAAAACTAATGTCTTGTGCTACGTGGAAACGTATTGCGATTGCAGATGAAAAAGAGCTTAGCAATGCTCCTACGGCAGTTCCTGCTAAAGCTAATTTCACAGGAGATAAGCCCCCTTTTGCAAAAGAACCAATGGTAAAAACAATCGCCGCTGCCAACCCTGCTCCAGCAAAAGACCAAATCATTAAGCCAATATGTGATGTTCCAGGAAAGAATGCAAAGGCAATCGCGATCATAAAGGCAGATCCTGCGGTAAGCCCCATAATCGAAGGAGAGGCTAGTGGATTCCGGGTCATTCCTTGCATAATTGCACCTGAAACCGCTAGAAAAGCACCAACTAAAGCCGCTGCTAGTGCCCTTGGCATTCGAAGTTCTTGAATAATTTGATGTGATGTTAATTCTGGATCGAATTGAAAAACAGCTGTCCATACTGTTTTAAAATCAATATTTGCAGCACCAAAAGAAATCGAGGCTGCAAGACCAAAGAATAGTAGAATAAGACCAAAAACCAAAATTAAAATCGCTACAATTGGTCGAGAAGTTAGCTTTTGTTTTTGCTTTTCTTGTTTGGTGCTCGTATCTTTCATAGCCATAATTACATAAAAGTCCTTCCTCAATCTAGAAGAGGTATCCTACACGAAAGTCCTCTTTTGGATATAATAATCATTCTCAATTAAAGTGTTAGATAGGCTGAATTATACCTAAAAAACCACTATATAACCATGGATAATTTTGATGTTTTCTATGGACTTTTTTATCACCAGTAAAATTACTATCTTTGTTTGCTAATTTTTACTCGATTTTCTAACAATCTTAAATGACGCTTTATCAATTTTAAAGATGTCAAAATAAAACTTCACTTACTGAAGATATTGATAATCATTCTTAATCACACAGTATTTTATTCATTTCAACTCGTTGATTGTCAACTAAATGAGGCTTTATTTTATCTGTAAGGCTACAAATGAAACGTAATCTTTTTGAACTCTTGAAAAATAGGTCAGGGTTTCGCTCGTTCAAAGACTTGTCTATTTGATAATGTAAAAAATTTTTTTCAAGTTCTATATCAAATAGACATTTAATCCATTGCTCTTGAAGATATTTCTCTAAATCTTTCAAGAACACAAAGTTACCTTTTCCATTTATTGTAACCAAGATAAACCAACCTTTTTTTGGAATATACCTCCCTTGGTTCTTAAGCTCAAGAAGATCACCAATTTCTAGAATTTGTCTTCCTGATACTAATTTTTCATAATTAGAGCCATAGTATAGGCATTCTACAGATAAGCCTGGAAACGAAACTACATGGATCATAACATGTCTCCTCTCAAAAAATATTCCTAATAAAATATGTATGTAAATCTTGACCTATTCACTAATTTTCAATTTAGTTCCAAGTGGTTAAACAACAAATTAACTAAAAGAAATACGAATTGTTTCGTAGTTTTTTTAGTTATTTCCTCACGTTGTTACACCAGCAATTTTCACACCAATTAAATTCGTGTTAGTGATTACCTTTAAGCTGTGAAGTAATAGTGCTAATTTTCCCTTTTAAATACAACATCTAGTTGAGTTAACACCTAGTTGGAGCTAAGTTATAGCTAATTAATTGTTGCTATGGAATTTGTACAATTAGCGATTATTAGGTTTATATGGACAATTGTTTGGGAACATATATACTAGTGTAGATTTTTTTATAAGGGGATGGACTTGTGGCAGTAGAATTTATTGATTTAAGGGCAATTTTTTTAAGAACGAAGAAAGGAATTCATGAGTTCATGGGTATTTTACAACCGAGAATTGAAAACGCGAAAGACGACCATGAACGTCTTTACTATCACCATATTTTTGAAGAAGAAGAACAGCGGCTAGACCGCTTAAACGCTCTTCTCCCTACATTGGACTACTATATAGACAATGAGGATGGAAGAAACTCTACTAACTTTCAATTTGTTCGGCTACTACAAGATATCAGTCTAGAAAAGTTCGGCTTACATAACTTTCTAGAACATCTTGATCTTGCGTTATTTTCATTTATAGATCCAGAGCATCAAGATAAACTGACAAAAATGAGAAATATTACTGCTGACGATTATCAAACAATTAAAGTAATCTTAAATTCGTTAAATGAAAATTTTGACGGCGTAGCAAATGCGGCAGGATCAATTCCCACTGACGAGAAGGAAGATGTCGATGCTAGTTTAAAAATCGATAAATATACTTCGGTAACACCTAAACAGGGAGAAGCAATTCAATCACCAAAAGAAAAAATAAAAACAACAAAAAGACTGACAGTTGGTAGTCTGAAAGAAACTAAGGAGGTAATGTAGTGAATAAAGTACAAAGATTTCACGAAGCACCATTAAATGCAAAAGAATGGGACGAGTTAGATACTATTGTTATTGAAAATGCTCGGAGGAATTTAGTTGGGCGAAGATTTCTAGACATCTACGGTCCCCTTGGACAAGGAGTACAGTCTATTGTTAATGACATCTTTGAAGATATGAATAAAGGGAGTTTAAGTTTTCATGGTGAAGATATAGATATGTCTTCGGCAACAAAACGTGTTCATCTCACTATTCCCCTTCTTTATAAGGATTTTGGACTTTTCTGGAGAGACATTGAACAAGCAAAAGCACTAGATATACCAATTGATTTTTCACCTGCAGCTAATGCCGTTACGCAATGTGCTTTACTAGAAGATGATTTAATTTTTAATGGATCAAGAGAATTTAATATTCCTGGCGTTTCCAATGTTAAAGGCCATTTATCACATATCCGCTCAGATTGGATGAAATCAGGTAACGCTTTTACTGACATTGTCGAAGCAAGAAATAAATTATTACAAATGGGGCACAATGGTCCATACGCTTTAGTTTTATCGCCAGATTTATACGCTCTCCTCCACCGAGTTCATCAAGGAACAAACGTCTTAGAAATTGAACATGTTCGCGAGCTCGTGACTGATGGTGTGTTTCAAACACCCGTTCTAAAAGGTCAATCTGGTGTTCTAATTGCTACAGGCAGACACAATTTAGATCTTGTTATTGCTGAAGACATTGATACTGCATTCATGGACAGTGAAAATATGAACTATTTCTTTAGAGTATACGAATGCATCGTACCAAGAATTAAAAGACCAAGTGCGATATGTACATTAGAAGATCCACATGAATAAGCGCAATCTCTTTAATTTGGTAAAAAAGCTGAGTAGATGAATTCCTCTACTCAGCTTTTCTGTACTTATGCAATTCGAACAACTTTATTACTTTTGACTTCTAAGAAATCGATATTCAAATCATTCTTCACATTCTCAATACCAATGTCTTCAATAATTAATGTAGCTTCTTGTACAAATGGTCTTGTAAATGCACCTTGATCGGCTTTATACAACCGTCTTAAATAGTTAACCTTTTCGGTAATCTTCATTTCTCTATAGTTAGGATTATGAATCTCTGAAACTTTCTTATGCATTGGAGCTTTAATTGAACTTATATCATTAACGTTAACAATCATTCTAACACCATCAAATGAAATAAATCCGAGTGAATAAAAGGTAGAACCTGTGTAGTCTATGTTCGTAAATACAGGGAAAGAAAATGTCTCACCTGAACGGAGCTGAATTTGTTCCGCTTCGATAACTCCACCTATTTTACGTTCGTTCGCTAAAATTGTATGAAAATCGTGAAAGCCATTTATAGGATAGCTCATTTCCAATCCCTCCATTTTCAAATGAGAACAACTATCATTTTCACTGATATTAATTCTCATTCTAAATGAAATAACAGTCTTCGTCAATGATAAATATCACAGTGTGTAACGGTTTTCACTCAAAGTTCATATCCTTTTAATTACAAGATATAATTGATTGACAAGCTAAGCGATAACCAGAATGTAAATAGATATCAAGCTTCTTTTGCTCCTGCATTGTAGGATCTTCTAGGCAACTGCTACCTTTAATTACTTTTACAGTACATTTTCCACAAGTACCCTTTTTGCATTTATAATCGATTGATTGCCCTTGACTAACCGCTGCATCAAGAAGCGTTTGTCCTTTCAAGGGCTTAATAATGAAGTTTTTATTGTTTTGAATAACTTTAATAGGGAACTTCTCTTTCTCTTTTATGTAGGCTAACTCAGCTTCTTTATTCACAATTTTCGTCTTATTAGAGACTGTTTTTAAAGATCCTACTGTCAATTTCCGTGTTTTCAATCGAACCACCACGCCATTCTTTTTTTACCTATTATTAAAATCATTTCCCATAAGTAACATATTTTAAACACTTATGTATATAATTGATAATTGTTATCAATACTAGAAATAAATTAATGGGTAGCTGGTGACTACCCATTAAAATAAAACTACATCCCTGGTTCAAATGTCTTGCAATCCGTTTCTTCTTGTTTCTCAGCTTCTTTACCTCTGTGACTGACAACATAAATTTCTGATGCACCACACTTATTACCACCTGCATGATGCACACAGTTGCTTACTTCACATAATACATCTTGTGCCATCGAGTCTCACCTCCGTTTCTTTCATAGGTTGGACAAAACCAAACAAGAAAATACGAAGAGTAAGCAATTAATTAAAGGAAAAAAAGGAATCATTACTTTCGTTAGAAGGGTCGTTCAATTTGATTTGATATTTTGGATCATTTCTTGAACTTGAATTCGATGACTTTTGGATATAGGGATGGAGTAAAATAATTTGTATTCAGCTTTTTGATTACAAAATACGCAGCAGCCTTTAAAATTTTCATCCTTAATAGACACAATATGAGGAGCATTAAGGTATTGCAAGCCCTCTTTAATATGTTTTTTACACACTAATAACAAGTTGTATCTCCTCCAATTTAGTTCCTTTAAGATATGTACGAAGCCTGTAACTAATATATTCTCTAATTAATTTACCATAACTAGTCGCAAATGATAATGGTTTTCAATTAAGATTAAAAAAATTAAACCATTGATGATTGTGGTCATGAAATGGTACCACATGGGGATCACTTTGATTATTTAGTAAATGGCCGTCTTCATCACGTCCATGGAGACCATTGCGACGACCATGGTCCTGTTGAATTGGTATTAGTAAAATGATAAATGTAATTGTATTCTAGATTGACTGATTTACTTATAAGGAAAAAGCGATTCAAGATCTAATCCGAATCGCTTTTTTCGATTGTTTGGACATATTTTCAAAATTTTTTGTTTTACCAAAATTCACCTAAAGACATATGTTGCACACTATATTATACTTGCGTTAACAACTTGTGACAAAATAGTGAACATTAAATCACAAATTTATTTTAAGCGTTTTCATTGAGAGGGTGATTATCTATGGTATGGCTTCACATTTTCATTTTAGTAGGATTATTAAGCGTTTTTATTCCATTTATGTTTTTTTTAACTTTAAGTTTAAAGCTTAAGAATTCACTAAGAGGATTACTAGTAACAACAGTTTCATTTCTTTCTACTGCCATGCCAACATTTTACATTTATTCAGGTATGCATCTTTACATAATCATTGGATCAATTATGTTCATTTCGATGATAGCTGGGTTAGTATCATACGTTTTCTTCGACAACCAGTTAGAACGAAATGACATTGAAACTAATGCACAACAAGTCGGTTAAAATAAAGCTTCAAATACTGAAAAATAGGCTGTCCCAAAGACAATGTATCAGTCACCTCGTCAACTATAAATAGACTTTGTACAAACATACACTTCTATCTATAGTATGACCTCGAGGTACTCTGACACATATGGGACAGCCTCTTTTTTATTATTTTAAACCTTCAACGAAGACATTTACATTATGCATAATCATTTTAATAAACGTTTCAGCACCACTACCTTCTTTACCTACAGCATCAGTATATACTTCGCCAGCAATAGAGACACCAGCTTCCTTTGATACTGTTTCCATGTAGCGCGTGTCCACTGTAGTTTCAATAAAAACAGCAGGAACATTTCGTTCTTTAATAATTTCAGCCAATCGAGCAAACTGTTGTGGAGTACCTTCTTCTAAGGAATTAATTTCCCAAATACCATCTGTATGGAAGTCATAATCTTTCCCAAAGTACTTAAAGGCATTTTCACTTACGATAATGACACGTTGTTCTTCTGGAATTTGTGCCACTTGTTCTTTAATCCAAGTATCTAGTTCTATAAGCTCTTGAATATAAGCTTCAGCGTTTTGGCGATAGATTTCTTCCCCTTCTGGATCTCTTGCCACTAAATCCGTTACTAAATTTTCAACATATATAATGACATTCTTCGGACTTAACCAAGCATGCGGGTCAGCTTCATCATCGCCTACTAAAGGAATTGGAGTTACTCCGTCTGACAGAGAAACAATGTCAGTATCTGATACATTGGATACGACACTTTCTAACCACTCCTCTAAATCGAGTCCGTTAACATAAAACACGTCCGAGTCACTTACTTTTCTATAGTCACTAGGAACAGGCTCATATTCATGAGGCTCCTCTCCGATAGGAATTATATAGGAAACCGTTCCTCGGTCACCAATAACATTGCTAATAATATCATCCAGCACTGAAAAACTTGTAATAATCTCTAATCCTTCTTTTTCTTCTGCAGGTGTGCCTGAATCCTCCGAACTACACCCAACTAAAGCTAAAAATGTGAGACTTAATGCAATGAAAAACACTTTCAATTTAAACATTTTCTTTCTCCTCTCAATGACGTTTTTAATTGTCTTTCCTGCAAAGCGTAAAAAATGGTTTGAAACCAAGCGTAAGGGAGAGAGTTAACATTTTTTGTACCTTTTGTCTCATTACCCTTTTGTCCAGAACTAATATTGTTGCCTTAAGGAAACAAATTAACTAAATAAGAAAGCACCCATCATCACTCTGAAGTGCTTCAATTAATCATTTGTAATTTCACCTTAACTAAAAATGTTTCCTTAAGGAAAGACTTAGTTTTATAATAAATGACAGCGAAGTTGTATGTCAACCATTTAGTTTTTCTAAACGAAACACAATAGCACTATATGCACATCTAGAATATTTTGTTCATTCAGATTATTTAATTCACTAGAGTTTATGCTTACAAATCGTAAAAAGAACGTTTTAAAATTTTGAATTTAACCAAAAGATATCCTAAAAAATTTAAATTAAATTCATCCATAACTGTTCCATCTATCGCCACTCGACATTTAGTTGTATCGCCATTTCTCTTGGCATCTTCATAGAATTACTAAGTTCTACCTTGCATTAATTTTCCTTGTTCACAAAATCGACACAATCACTCTCGAAATTACCCTTGTGATATTTTTCTTCTTAACGTATTCTATAAACTATATTTATTTTTTGTGAACAACATCACATAAAACGAAATTCCATATTATTTCTTTGAATTATATGTGAATAAATTCACATAATGGTTACGATTAAAGGAGAAGAAAACAACGATGAATAAACCCAAAATTGTCATTTTAGGCGCTGGTTATGGTGGAATTATTACAACAAAGAAACTCGAAAAATTATTAAAAGCTAATGAAGCTGAAGTAACACTCATTAACAAGCACGACTATCACTATATCACAACACAATTACACAAAATTGGAGCCGGAACTGCACCTGACGGCAAAATTATTCTTCCAATTGAGGAGTTAATTGACAACGAAAAAACGATGTTCAAAAAAGCGACGGTAAATTCGATAGATTTTGAGCAAAAAAGTGTTTCCCTAGAAAGCGGCGAAAAGATTGATTATGATTACCTACTTGTCGCCTTAGGGTTTCAAGTTGAAACGTTTGGAATTCCAGGAATTGACACTCACGCCTTTAAGATTAGTAGTTTCAGAAGTTCTAAAGCCATTTACCATCACATTCAAAAACAGTTTTCTATGTATCAAGAGGATAATAACCCTGCACGTTTAACATTTGCGGTAGCTGGGGCGGGGTTTACTGGAATTGAGATGGTAGGCGAATTAGTAGAAATACTTCCTAAGTTAGCAAAAACACACCATGTTCCATTTGAAAAAGTACGAATTATTAATATCGAAGCGTCACAGAACCTACTTCCAGGTTTTGATCAAGATGCAGTTACTTATACGACCAATTTGCTCAAATCTATGGGGGTTGAAGTTTTAACTGCAACAAAAATTCTAGGGTGTACAGAAAACGTTGTAACTCTCGAATCAGGTCAAATTGAAACAAAAACATTAATATGGTCATGCGGAGTTCGTGGTCACCAGCTTTTTGATGATGCCGGATTGCAAACAGTAAGAGGAAAAATGGTTGTCGATAAATATTTACGAATCCCTAGCTTAAATAATGTATATTGCATTGGCGACAACTCGGTCTTCATGAAAGATGATCAAACTGCCCTCCCCCCAACAGCCCAGGTTGCTCTCCAGCAAGCACCAGTTTGTGCAGGAAACATTATCGCGGCGATCCGGTCTACTGATTTAAAAGCCTTTGAATATCGACACCAAGGTTCTGTAGCATCGATTAGTGATTATTTTGCCGTTGGGAAAGTTGGTAGCTTTTTTATTAAAGGAAAGTTTGCAGCTTTAATGAAAAAAGTTATTGAGGCGAAGTATTTATATTGTTTAGGTGGTCCAGCACTCATTGTAAAACAATTATTTAATTTTCAAAGTTCACCAGTAAAAGTATCTGCAAAGCAAAGTCAATAAAACAATCAATAAATACACAAGCTGTCCCAAAGCAAAGAATCAGTCACCTCGCCTACTATAGATAGAGTTGTAAAAACATACACTTCTATCTATAGTATGACTTTGAGGTGCTCTGACACTTATGGGACAGCATCTTAATAGTTGCATTGTTACTAGATGTTTAGACTCGGGTCAATAACGATTTCATTTATTCACAAACGATAATTTCCCGTATAAATTGACTTTTCTTTGCCACACAACGGTCGATAATATTAAAACCTGCCTCTTCAATGATTGAATCAATTGGTTCGACGGTAACTACTACTATTCTTCCCGCGAACTTCCTAGCACTTTGAAGCATTTCTAGTTGCACATTTTCAGGGAGAACAGAGCAAAGATTGTATGGCATATCAATGATGGCTACATCATAAATCCCTGTTAGATTTCGAATATCTTTTCTGTTAACTTCTGCCGAATACCCAAAATAACTGATGTTTTCTCGAGCGCCTGATAATACTAGCGGATTTAAGTCGCTGCCAACAATATTAATTCCCATCGATAACGCTTCTACTAAGACCGTTCCTATTCCACAGCAAGGATCAATAACTTTTTTACCAATAGGATTAGAAACAGCGATATTCACAACAGCTCTCGCTACACGTGTACTTAATGCAGTGGAGTAACTACGTGGCTTCTTTTGATGCTTAAACCAAACAGATTCACCTTTCAACAGTTTACCAAATACCCAACGTTCTCCTACTCTCATAAAGCCAAACAACCGTTTTGGGTAAAGTAAATCGACTTGCCCCTTCAAAAGCAAACCTATTTCTCGTTCAAGTTTGCGTCTTTCTTCAAATATAACTTTTTCTGAATTTGCTAAGTCCTCATTTTGGACATATATGACTTTAAACGTCGATCTAATGGCTGGTAGACGACCTATTTGCTCTAATAATTCATTATAGCGTCTACTTTCAAAAATAATTTCAATACGTTCTTTTATAAATGGGCTCCTACTTGGGTCAACTTCGATTTCACTTTCTAAATTCGTCGATTTCGTATCGAATCCAAATAAAGAACGCATTTCCAAGCAACATAAGGATTGTTCATCCTCGTGGTAGGAATAAGTGTATATATAACTTTTAACTCTGTTATCTTCTACTTCACTCAATATCCATTCCGTCCTTTACAATCCTTTTTTCCACAAACCAATTATAATAGAATTTCTAACCTTTTACACTTCTCAACAATAATACAAGCAAAAATATTCTAGATTTCACAATTTTGAAAACGCTTTATATTTACAAAAGAAATATTGTAGATTACAATGATTGGAAATACAGTTACTAAGGGGGAAAAGATGAAAAATAAACCAATTGATCTAGGCAACCGTATTTATTTAATTGACGGTTTCGACCTCGGACTTCCTAGTCGAACAGGCACATATGTCATCAATGACAAAGCACTTACGTTAGTAGAAACTGGCCCTAGTATGAGTGTACCCTATATTCTAAATGGACTTAAAGAATTAAACTTAAATCCGCGAGATGTTCAATATATTATTGTGACACACATACACTTAGATCACGCTGGAGGGGCAGGACTACTACTTAAAGATTGTCCAAATGCAAAAGTTGTTGTTCATCCAAAGGGAGCAAGACATTTAGCCGATCCTTCTAGGCTAATATTAGGAGCGAAAGCGGTATATGGAGAGGACTTTGAACGCTTATTTGAACCTATCGTACCAATTCCTGAGGAAAAATTAATGATTAAGGAGGATGGTGAAACGCTGAAGCTAAGCGATAGTTGCGAGTTAACATTTCACCATACACCGGGGCACGCTGACCACCATTTCAGCATCTATGACCCTATTAGTAATGGAATGTTTACCGGGGATACAATTGGCGTCAGATATGATCAAATAAAAGAATTTGAATTTTATCTACCTTCTACTTCACCAAATCAATTTCGCCCTGTTGAAATGATTAATTCTCTAAACAAAATCATAAAAGAACTCGAAGTTGATTATATATATTTTGGTCATTTCAATATGTCTACTAATCCAACTGAAGTATATAAACAAATTTCATACTGGTTACCTAAATTTGTTGAAATCGGAGAAAATGTTTTTCGTAAAGGCCAAGACCACGAAGTGCTTAGTAACGAGATCATGGCAATTGTTCAAGAAACATTACAGAAAAAAAATGTTCCTGAAGGTCATCACGTATATGAATTAATCAAGCTTGATTTACAAGTATGTTCAATGGGAATTATCGACTACTTTACGAAAAAAGAAAAAACGACTTAAAGAAAAGGCTCATCTTAATGAGCCTTTTCTTTCATTTATTTATATTCTTAGCGTTAAGCTTAAACTCTACTTCTTCTTTCTCAATTTTTTCGACTTTTTAATTGTTGGTAGTGTAGATGCGGGTTGCTTTTTTATCCATTTTAAGTACTTGATCATTTCTTCTTCATTTTCTAAACGTTCAATCGTAAACAACTTTTCCGCTAGTTGTTCATTTGTAAAAATAGCATGAATTTGCTTATGGCAAGGAATACAAAGATTGGCTTTAGGACCATAATTCCCACCCATTTCTCTAGGTAGAAGATGATGAACCGTTGTCTCGACCTCTTCCCGTTTACACAATTCACATTGTTTGTTCACGATTGTTCCACCTTTCAATACAATAAAATTAGGCGATAACTTTGCAGTACTTGTTTAATCAAGCTTCTATAGTTTGTGTTTTTTTTAATAGTGTATGTGCTTAAACAGATCATAAACATTTCTCAAGAACATGAAAATATACTATAATAAAGTTAGATCTAACTTAAAAAATTTATAAAGTGGGGTTACTCATGAATAGAAAAGAAGCAAACAACCATATTGGAAAGCAAATTCGTGTGGTCGATCCGCTATTAGGTAGTTACATAGGACAATTAATCGATATTATCGCTGAGCCAAAGAAACCTTGGCGTGGAAAAGTGACGATTACTGCCATTGAACAATATCCAGTTCAAAATCTAATCCATCTTAAAGATCAATCCCTTACACGACCACCTTTTGAAAATGGAAAAACATACGAAATTCTCGGCTCGAAGATTGAACCCGTAGGTGAAGTTGAAGTCCATTTAGATTTTAATGAATCGCTCATTACTGCCTTATATAATGAAGTCAACCATTTTCAATCAGAGAAAAACAAAATTGAAAGGGTGTTAGATGAGCTACAGGTCGAATTAAGCAAAGTTGATCCATCTTACTCAACCGGCAATGTCGATGAACTAGACTACCAATATTACAAAATTGCTAAAGACAATGATTATGTATACGTCTTAGATGAAAATAACAACAAGGTTCCTCTAAGTGACTGTCCGTTTGATTTTCAAATTAGAGTGAAGG
>NZ_JBKBWN010000033.1:0-13396 GCF_046314235.1 Anaerobacillus sp. | reverse complement strand
GACAACAACTCCCAATAACTGGTAATGCCAGTCCTCATAATATCCCTTTAAGGACAACAAATCCTAATATCTGGGAAATCCAGTCCTCAAAACATCCCTTCACGGACAACAAATCCTAATAACTGGTAAATTCAGTCCTCATAACACCCCTTCAAGAACACTAACTCCTAATAACTGGTAAACTCAGTCCTCATAACACCCCTTCAAGGACACTAACTCCTAATAACTGGTAAACTCAGTCCTCATAATAACCATCATTCACGAACACTAACTCCTAATATCTGGTAAAATCTCTAGTAAACATTCGTTCATGGACAGTAAACCCTATTTGCTGGGATAATTCGACTATACATAGTTTAAGGACGACCTCAACATTATTTTTTATTCACTTCCCTGTACGCCTTGAAGAGCTCTTCAACTGGTATGCTATCTATTTTCATACCCGTCACATCACTCTCTTGGATCTCAACATTTCTTAGATTACAATTAATTAATTTACTTCCTTCAAGCTCGCATCGTTCAAATAAAATTGGCAATTTACCTTCTCCTAGATTAGTGTCACCGAAGTGTACCCCTCCTAATGTGACGAAAACCATTTCACTGTTTGAGAGATTTAAATCTGCAAACAGTGTATTTCTAAAATTAAGATTTTGAAACCTAGAATAACTTAGATTACAATTGTTAATATGACTGCTCATTAAATTGCTGTTACTATAAGAACTTGCCTCTAAATTCACTTGGTAGTACTCTGATTTTTCCATATTACAATCTTCAAACTGATTGCTTAGAATGTTCTTATTAATACCTTTTCTCTTCACATAATAGTATTCTTCCTCAGACTCGAAGCATCGTTTGTATCCCATTTTTTCATAGAAGAAATGATTATTAGTTTGTCTGCTAGATGTTTCAAGGTCCCACGTGCCTACATTAGTAAATTCTTCTTCAATTAAATTTATGACTCTTGAACCTATACCTAGCCCTTGATAATCTGGGGCAATAAAAATACGATCGATTCTTCCGTAAGATCTACCAGACACCGTCACAATAATTCCACCAACAATCACTTTTTTAAATAAAATCTTAAAATACTTCAGTTCTCTAATCATATACTTCGTCATTTCAATTGAAGCATATCCTGGGGGTTGAATATTGTAATCTATAATATTACCTTCGTGGTTTGACAGCCATTTCTTTTTTTCTTCATCAAAAGTCTGCTTCATAATTTCTGTTAATTGTTCAGCATCTGTAATCAATGCCTTTTTAATCGTTATATTCGACATTTAAAGCTCTCCTTTTCAGTGCACCCCTCGGAAAAATTCCAGGTTGTCCACTCCTACATATTCTTTAGTTGCCCTTGAAAAAAGACGCTACTTTATTGATAGTAAGCGCCTAATTACCTAGCTTCATTAAATTGGCTTAATTCCTTACTACCTGGAAAAAAAACTACTTCTTAACTATCTAGTTTCTCTTGAAGATCCAGCCTCATCTTCCCTTAATTATCACCCCTTACCTTACCTACTACTTTCCATGAATTATTAATTTCTTCCATTAAGAAAGTTGTATAATTAACCTCTAACACATCGCCATTTTCTTTATTGAAATCAAGACATTCTACCGTTACTCTTCTGTTATGGTCTTTGTAAAAGTCCTTCATAACCTGATACGTTGCTTTTCCATTATTGTATAATAAAGAGGAATGAGCATTTCTTTCACATTCTTGAACAAAATCACTAAAGTAATCCCAGTCAATTGGCTCTCTAATCACCTTATATATTGACTCTTCTGATAATAAGATCCACTGTTCTTCACTGATCAAATAATCACTTTCTACTTTACCCTCTAAAGCTTCCTGAATAACAAAGCCAGCTACTTCGTGTGGTTTTGTATACATATTCTTTATATAGCTATACCTTGCCCCTGAAAAAATAACTATAACTAAAATAGCTGTAACTAGAAAACTTGTCTTTTTCCTCACGTTCAACCAGAGATCACCTACCTTAATAGTTACAATTCTCTTAATAAATACCAATAACAATTATTTCAAATAAAGATAAAATTTACAATCTATTTTTAGCATAATCATGCCCCAAAAAAAATGGTGATAATTTCTTCAGACGTCTTAGGACCTTGTAAATAGACAAAAAGACGCTACCTATTATTCACGGTAATCGTCTCAATATCTTTATAATAGATTTTTCACCCCTCCGAAAAATCGCCTTTCTTTACCAAGTGCGCTCTTTACACCCTCACATTATCTACTCTATCCGTGATATTATTGAAATGTTGTGTTGCACCAATCAAAGAAATGATTGCTACAAACATAGGCGTAAAATAAGCAAATGAATAAAGAACGATAAAGTTCAATAGAGTGCCATTACCAAAGGAGTTTCCTAGTAATAGACTTCCTACAGCTATAGCTAAAAATAAAATTGGCAACAGGTAACGATTTTTTCGTTTAATTTTCAGGAAAACAATTGATAATCCGACGACCAAAAATAGAACTGCACCTAGCAACGTGACGTTCCACATAACGATCCAAAATTTTTCTATAACCCAACCTGCAATTAAACTAAGCCAGATTGCTAATGCACCAAGAGTAACTACTAAATTACCATAAGCTAGCACTTGCTTTTTTAAATAGAAAAATATAAAAGGACTTACTAGCAAGCACAATAATGAAAACCCAACCATATTAACCCTCCTTTTATAAATTTTATTAATTTAATCCGTCGTCCATTTTAAATTGGCCGCCTGGCCATTTTCTTTCATGTTTTCTAGTACGATCTCCGCTTCTTCTGTTAATTCTAGATCGCTAACTTCGACGATCGCCGCTTCGAGATCTTCTACTAAATCTCGAATTGGATAAATTTTCATTGCCTTTAAAACTAATCTTAATTGTTGTTCAGATGGATCGTTAACCAAAACATCTTTTAAGACAGAGTAATTTTGATCAACAGCATAGCTTTTTGATTGCAGTTCAAGATGACTATCAAGAATTGTAAAAATTCCGTTTTCGCTCATCAAGTCGGATAGTGAGAAAAAAGCTGTTTCAGCTAAGGTTTGCCCTTTTCTTCCTTTCAGAAGGTCTTTACATATTTCTATAAAAACACTCTCGAATTTTGAATATTCTTCTATGTCTTTGTTTTCTTTTAAAAACACTGAATAGGCATTTAGTGCTGCTGAGATCGTAGCTGCGGGTTCGTTCTCTTTATTTTTTAAAATTTCATAAGATAATTCGTACGCTTTTTCACTGTTAATTCTAGAAAGCTGCTTCAAACTGGCAAAGGCTACATCATCACCACCATCAGTAATAAATTGTATAAGTAATTCTTCATCGTTCGTATCGAATTCCAGGGAAGAAATAATCATTGGCTTAATTGTCTCATCTAGGTCAGTGTCAACTAATAACTGTTTAAAAGCTTCATTCGTACTATCAATTTCGTTATTATGGAGAAATACATTTAGCAGAATGAATTTTGTATCCATTGTATTTTTCGTTGATTTGATTTGTTCGACCATTTGTTCACTACTGAATTCAGACTTTTTCTCTTGCAATGCTACTGCCCAGTACAGTAGATCCCCACCTGAATAGTTTTCATCCTTCGTTAAGATGTTCATTTCATTAAGCAATTCTTCTTTTGTCAGTTGTTTTAGTTGTTCCATGATTTCGATTTCGTTTTTATCTTCGTACTTTTTAATCAGTGATGCGGCGTCTGCCTCACCTCCAGCTTTTGCCATAACAACAAAGGTCGTGACAATAAGAGCGATAAGACTTAAAACAACAATAACTTTCTTATAGTCCATTTTAGACATTTCAACCCACTCCCTTAATACTCTCTATTTTTTATATGTTACTTAGTTACGACTTAACTCATCAATACGTTTCAGCGCTTCTTCCTTATCAAATGAACTAAACCAGCGATAATCGTCTTTATCTAAAATACGGTAATGGTTACTAATCAAATTTTGTTGCAAACGGAAATTCCCTTTGTTAACAACGATTTTCCACCAAACTTTCCCTCCCAATGTTTTTTCTTTTGGTGTGCCAGCACCGTTACTTGCGATTAGCTGAACAAACTCAACTGGGCGATCTCCTATGACTGAAGTCAAAAATTCACTATGATTAAACAAAGCACAAAATGCAACAACTGTAGTCCAGTTGGCAGTTATCCTCCCTTTTTCAATTTGCACAAGTGTCTTTTTCGAAATGCCAAGCGTTTCAGCCATTTTATCTTGAGAAAAGTCCTGCTCTGTGCGGACAAGTTTCATTTTTTCTGATACCAACTTAATAAAAATTTCTCTTTCCATATGTAACCAATTCCTCCTTTAGTGTAATTTTACACTTTTAGTTTAATTTGTCAATAAATTTTTCGGAATTATTTTCCAAAAAAATATAGCTATGAGACTTATATTCTAGAAATAAAAAAAAACAGGGTTTCCCCTGCTCTCTACGTGTCGGAGGTGTGTAACATCCCTCTCCGTTCCCTGTATACTAGAAATAGCCTTTCATTAATTCGTTCATCCAATTTGGTATTTTTACATTTTCTCTACTATCAAAATCAGGAATGTAAGGTTTTATATCTAATACGATCGTTCCATCATTTGCATCTAAGCCCTTCACAGTAAGGATATTTTCTTTTACGGATAATAGCTCAACTACAGCAATTCCAATGGGGTTAGGACGATATTTCGTTCTTAGTGCAAAGCATCCCTTCTCTTCTAAATCCGCGATTCCTCTGGGCTTCCCTTTCCACTCATTACTGAATTGATCTCTAAAACGATCCATGTAGAAGATGACAATCGCATGAGAATATTCTTCCAATCCCATTAAACCATCTAAATAATCGCGATTAAGTTCTACCTTGGAAATAACCTTCCCCCAATTTTCATAGACTTGCTCATCAATCGTCGAGTAAACAGTACCTATAGATTTTAAGTTAACCGAATCCAACGTTCCTCCAACGTCCCTTCTAAATACTTACATTTGTTTTAAAGAGTGTGTTTATCGTGTTAAGCTCCTCTTCTCTCCAGAGCTTTTACCATTCTGATCAACCAGTACAAAATTATCCAAGGTAAAACAAATTTTGTGCTCCATTCAATGAAACTCATAAAAAAATTAAAAGAGTCTATCCCGAAAAAAGGCAAAGTAAAATAGATGATGATTAAAGCTAAAGCAGCAATTATAAAATTTTTCATTTTCTCCACTCCTTTAATGAACGTCTACGTCTAAAAGCAACCGATAATAATTTTTTCTTTGGTAATGCTATCGATGAGGTGACAACTATTATGCGAAAAACATTACTCTTATTCAGTCTAATATTTGCTATTTTTAAACATATCAACGGTATATGCTAAAAGTAGCAAGTCTGTCCAAATTCTTGATATTGAAAAAAGCGAAATAATAAAAACAGTGCCATCAAGCTCACTTGTACAATTTGAAGCAGAAAAGTTCCTTAAAGAAATTGATAGCGTAGTAAAAAAATTTAAACCTATCCCAGAAAGTGGTTATTTGATTAAAATTCCCTTAGAGCCTTCTTTTCATTTAGAAAATAAATGGGTGAATACACTAACCGATGAAATTATCGTTATTATTCCTGACGATGAAAATCCATACTTACTCACCTTTGATGATGAAAATAAATCCTGGTTCTTTACGATTAAACCGAGTATTAGTGAGTTACTAAATGCGTTAGACTTTTCCCCGTGAATCATGGGGATTTTTTTTAACCTTAAAATAAATTAACTCAGGGTCTCCTTCATCTAAATTTTCAATATAACCACTTTCTACAAACCCATTTGCAAGAAACACCTTTTGCATTGTAAGATTTGATTTATTCGTTGAAGAAAATATTTTATCAGTCGGTGATATCGCTACAAAGTTCTCCATAAGGGACGTTGCATGTCCCTTTCTTCTTTCTTGTGGTGATACTATGATTAAAGAAATAAAGCTACACTCAAAAAAATGAGTTTCGTATATTAAAAAGCCAACTACATTGTTTTGATTTTTTGCAACGATACATCTCGAATCTTCAATCGATTTCTTGATGTATTCACGTCTACTATCGTTACCAATGACTTCTTGATCGATTTGTACAATCTGATCGAGATCGCTTAGTTGAGCTTTTACCATTCGACTTCCCCCCCATATACCCAAACCTGAAGAGTTATTTTTGGTTTAGATTTACATTAAAGTATTCTGCTTTATAGAACCTATTCAACAACTCTAACTCAATTACAATTATTTCAAATAAAGATAATATTTACAATGAAAATTTCACAAAAAAAACCACCACCAAAATGGAAGTGACTAGAGTGCTGTATAAAGCATAGAGTTGAAACCTAGTGTGAATTGCTAACATCTAAAGTGATTTTCTAGTACTTTGAAATTCTCCCCTATAGTTAAACGACCATCGACCTTTAATACATTTAAATTTAAATCTATTGCTTCTTGATAGACTAGATTTGCAAACAACGCATCCCTTTTCATCCAGTTATCAAAAGCAACTTCCGGATCTTCAGTCTCCCTCAAGACATCTTTAATCCAAACTCTTTTTTGGTAGTATTCTCTTTGAAAACTTTCTGTAGGAATGATCCAGATTGCCTGATGATTATTAGTTAGAAAGGGTTGTACAAGTGAAGGTAATAATTGATTTCCTTCTACGATTATTCGTTTTTCTGGAATTTCGGCTAGATCGTTAATAACAAATGTAAAATCTTCTATGAATGTTTGCTGATAAAGGCTTAACTGTTCATCAATCTTCCTTGTATAAAAAGCTTCGTTAAAACTAATGGTCGCTACCTTGGACATAGCTGGATGTTTCTTTTCTGATATTTTTTTCAGGTGTTTTGGAAAATAATCATCACAACAATATAATTTTAGCTCATACTTGTCAGCGTAAGCCTGTGCTAATGTACTTTTACCAGCACAAGCTGAGCCTCCTATCCAATAAATTAGTTTTTCACTAAGCATATATTCACCCACTTTTAAAGATTTAAATTATTGTAAAATGAAATTAGATATTAAAATAAATTTAACAAGCTAGGATAAGAAACGACTACATAAATGAACTATTATATAGTTACCGGCCGGCAGTTTGAAATGAAAGGGGGCTTCGTATGGATTATGCTCAGCTTATTCAAAAAACAATAGATTTCATTGATGACCATATTACTGAAAAAATTTCTGTAGATGATTTAGCTAAAATTGCTGGTTTTTCAACCTATCATTTTTATCGTGTTTTTCATAGTTTTATGAACGTTTCAGTCATGGAATATGTCACGAGACGCAAGCTCCAATATGCTCTCTATGATCTAAACCGCGGGAAAAAAGTGATTGATATTGCGACCGAGTATGGCTTTGAAACACATGCAGGTTTTACAAAAGCATTTAAAAAGTGTTTTGGCTACCCACCAAACCTTTATCGCATTCATACACCTGTAAATCTACCACAAAGAATGTATGTCCAAAAAATTAAGCAAAATAAAACTGGAGGGATTATTATGCAACCAAAAATTTTGAAAAAGGACGCCTTCAAGGTTGTTGGCTATAAATTTAATACGACATTAAGAAACAATGCTCATACAAGAGACATTCCAAGCTTTTGGCATGAATGTGGCGTTGAGGGAAATAATTATGAAAGTCGATTATATGACTCACAACACCCACCTCGTCATGGCGAATATGGTATTTGTGTCAATACAAACGTCGATACCGATGAATTCTCCTACATTTTTGGTGTCGAAGTAACAAGCTTCGATAAAGCTACTGAAGAAATGTATCAACTCGAAGTACCTGCAGCAACATATGCAGTATTTACAACTCCTGCAGTGGAGGATACGAACTTCGTTGAATCAATCCAAGGAACGTGGAAATATATACTTGAAGAATGGTTCCCAGGCTCAGGCTATGAAATTGATGATGACAAACTAGACTTCGAGTTTTACGATGAACGATGTCACCCATGGGAATATGAAAAAATGTGTATGGAGATATATGTCCCAGTAAAATTAAAAAAATAAAACATTGATCCCGCTCCATTTAGATTAGAAAAAAAGCCATCTCATGTGAAATGGCTTTTTTCAGTTCATGTTAAGATGGCCGTTTAAGCTGGTTTCCACTTGACGTACTTTCAACAGCTTCACCTGCTTTTCTACTAAAATAGTAAATCACCAAGTAATAAATGGCTGCACATCCAATGATAAAAAAGCGAAACTCCCAAACTGTATAGGTTGAATAGTTAATTTTTTCATTTGCAGCTTCAATAAGGGAAGTGATGAACCAACCTCCAAATATTAATAACCCTATTAAGTACGATACTTTTTTTGTTTTCTTATCCATAACAAACACTCCTTCTGTCCAAAAATTCACAGTGGTTACTTTCTTAATTTTATCACATCACCTAGGTGCCAGGCACCAATATATTAACGTTTGATGAAAATTCGTGTAAAATATGTTAGTAAATGGTACTATTTACATAATAGATTGTTAATTTTAGTAAGTAGGGGGATATTTTATGGTTGATAGCACTAATAAAAAAATTAAGACTAACAAAAATACCAATCTTACTTTAAAAAATTTGTTAAATCATAAAGAACAGTTATATGATTCGTTATTCAATTACAACATTGATGGAATACTAGTTCTTGATTCAGTTGGAAATGTTATCGATGGAAATCCCGCCATTGAAAAAATAAGTGGCTACACAGTAGAGGAACTTAAGCACCTCGAACTAATATCTGGTGTCGCAAAAGAAGATCTCGAAAGAAAATTAGAGCATTGTCAAAAAGTAGCTCAAGGTGAACCACAGGTTTACGAAATGTCGATGTTTAACAAAGCAGGGAAAAAAATTAGATTAGTCGTTAAAATGATCCCGATCTGGAATGGTGATGAACAGGTTGGCATTTTTGAAATAATCAAAGACATTACCGAAGCTAAACAAATGGAAAAGCTCATGCATCAATCTGAAAAACTTTCATTAATCGGGGAATTAGCTGCAGGTATTGCTCATGAAATTAGGAACCCATTAACAACCTTGAAAGGCTTTATCGATATATTGGAACCTGAGATTAATAGTAAATATGCCGCAGTGATGAAATCAGAACTTGAACGAATTAACACCATCGTTAACGAATTTTTATTACTTGCAAAACCAAAAAAGATAAATATCAAAGCAAACCGTATAGAGAATATCTTAAATAATGTTATTTTTATGCTAGAACCACAGTCCCATTTAAAAAACATTCAAATCATTTCCAACATTAACGATCACGGTCACCTAGTAAATTGCGATGAAAATCAATTAAAACAAGTGTTTATAAATATTATCAAAAACGCAATGGAAGCCATGGCTGATGGTGGAAACATCTACATACAAGCTACTATTATAAATGAGCACATTAGCATTAAGGTTCAAGATGAGGGTTGTGGCATTCCAGAGGAAAAAATACAGAAACTAGGTAATCCTTTCTACACAACAAAAACTGAAGGAACTGGTTTAGGGTTATTAGTGACAAATAAAATTATTGAAAACCATAACGGACAAATTTCGATCAAAAGCGAATTGAATAATGGGACCTTGGTCGAAATCCTGTTGCCTCTCTGTTAGCTCACGTATATTTGAACTTTTCCAACATACATTAGATTAAAAAGATTGCTAAGCAACTTTGCCTAGCAATCTTTTTAATACATAAATAAGTGAAAATTCGTCCCCCTAAGGTGGACATTTTGCGATATTTGTCCATTTAGGGTGCCAGGCACCTATAATGCCACCTCTACTTATTGTATTTGTTGTCCAATTTTAGTGTTTTACGTGGTAAAGTCACTCTAAATGTTGTTCCTTCTCCGACTTTGCTTTCAAAGGTAATTTTTCCACCATGGTCGTTAACTAATTTATAGGTCGTAAGCATGCCCAGGCCAGTTCCTTTTTCCTTCGTTGAATAAAATGGCAGACCAATGTTCGAAGCAAGATCCTCTGGGATGCCACAACCTTGATCAATGACTTCTATTATAATATTATGTGCATCGTAATTTCTCATAGTAACGGTGATAACACCACTTTCACTCATCGCTTCAATGGCGTTTTTAATAATATTTATAAATATTTGCTTTATTTGATTACTGACACAATAGATTGAACCAACCTCTTCATAATTGAAAAAAATCTCCACGTTTTTCATAAGAGCCTGAGATTGAAGCAATGTAACTACATCATTAAGAATGACTCTTATTTCTTCATTACGAAACTCAATCGCTTGAGGCTTTGCTAAAAGCAGTAATTCACTCGTAATGACCTCTATTCGGTTCTTTTCGGATAACATAATTTCAATATAATTTTCGGGAATTTCATTTTTGCCCTTAATTAATTGTAAGAAACCTTTAAGTGTTGTAAGCGGATTTCGGATCTCATGAGCAATAGATGCCGATAATTGACCGACTAATGATAACTTCTCTGCATTCTCGATATTTTCCTCAGCAATTTTTTGTAAAGTGATATCTTTAGCAATCCCGTATTCACCAACGACTTCATTATCTATTGTAATTGGGATGTTTGTAACCTTAATATGGATTACCCTACCACTTTTACGAATGACTCTGCATTCAAAGTTTTGCGGTGTTCCCTTCGCTGCTTCAATAAAATGGTAGTTTACTTTTTCTAAATCTTCCTTAACGATCAAGGAATGATAGGACATATTGACCAATTCTTCTTCGCGATAGCCTGAAATTACTTCTAGCGCTTCATTTCCACTGATGAATTTCCCATCTAAGTCTAAATAAAAAACGGCATCAGGATTATTTGTAAATAAAGATTGATAAGACTGTTTCGTTCTTATGCTTTTTCTCTTCCTAGCAGTAATATCTAATAAATATAATGATAATCCTTCAGTTGAAGGGTAGACACGAATATCAAACCACTGCTTTGTATGTGGGTGGTAAAACTCAAAATTTACTGATTTCTGTTTCTTCATGGCAAACTTATATTTTCTATAGATTGGTAAATAAATCGATTCCGCAAATTCATCTAAGATACATTTTCCTAGTAATTCTTCTTTCGAACGTCCTAAAATTCGTTCTGCCTCTTTGTTTACGTAAATGAAATTCCAATTAGAGTCTAACATATAGAAACCATCTGTTACTCTACCTAATATCTCAAGGATGTCTAATTTATCGATATTCATAGGTACCCCCTAATTAATCCTATACTTATTTTCTTTTATAAAAAGCGTTCATTTTTCCGCTCTCACCCTGAATGAAAATAACGTCCGCTTTAAAGTTTCCCAGTTCTAAAAAGTTGACAGTCAAGAAATCAACCGAAATTTTTCACAAAAAAACGGAAACCAAATATTGTTTCTCAGCTATTTAAAAGTTTTCGTAGGCTTTCACTCTAGTTAGACCATCATTGCCTGGTAAATACTCTTTTCTAGAATAATAAAATCTAACTCTACTATTCGACAGGATTAGCAAAAAACCTTTTTTCATGAACAGGAAGGAATTTTTTATTATTGAAAGAAATCTATACAATTCATCTGTAGGGCATATAATGTAAAAAAAGGAGTGATTAATTATTAAATCAGACAGAAAAACAGCTATAATTCTAGGGTTATTGTTAGTATTAAGTTTTGTATTTGGAATACTTAGTTCTGTTCCAGCGTTAGAGTTTCCAAATTATCTTGGAGAATTGTCAGAAATTGAAATGCAAGTACTGATTGCGACTTTTTTTCAGGCAGCAATGTCAGTGGTATATGTAAGTATCGCTGTGTTATTTTATCCAATAATTAAAACATACAACGAAAGTTTAGCAGCAGGATACTTAGGTTTCCGGATTATTGGAGCCGGATTTCTCTTTGCGGGAATAGCCCCACTTCTTCTTTTATTATGGTTGAGTCAGAGTTATGTAACTACTAGCGAGATTAACTTATCGTATTTTCAAATTACTGGTGAATTGCTAAGACAAGGCAGAGATATTCTAAATCATATAGGAATGATTTTGCCATGGAGTATTGGCGGCTTGATACTCTATTACTGCCTATATAGAATTAGACTTATCCCAAGATGGTTATCCGCATGGTGTATTATAGGTTCGACATTTACTCTCCTTGCCACGTTATTGTTAATGTTGAACATCATAAATTTAGTGAGCCCTACCTACTTTATTTTAATTGCACCAATAGCCTTTGGCGAGCTTGTTCTTGCGTTACTTCTAATAGTCAAAGGGTTCAATCCAGGTATAAATAAATAAATCTGATTAAAATGGGGGTAGAAAATGAGAGTATTAGTACTTGGCGCAACCGGGGCTACCGGTAAACTAGTTGTCAAACAATTAATCAAAAGACAAATCAATACTAGGATTCTCATTAGAAAAAGTGCCGTTCTAGATAAAGAAATACAAGAAAATCCATTAGTGGAAATAGTCGTGGGAAATATCGACGAATTTAACGTTTCTGAGATAGATAGCCTTATAGATGAAAATAATGTCATTATTTCTTGTCTTGGTCACAATGTTACTCTCAAAGGGGTGTTTGGTAAACCTCGTTATTTAGTGTTTAATGCAATAAAAAGAATAAGTTTGTCAGTCAAAAAACAAGCTAACAAAAAAGTAAAGCTTATACTTATGGGGACTACAGGTTATACGAATTCTTTAATGGGAGAAACAAATTCCATGGGAGAAACAATAATCCACTCCTTACTGAAGCTTTTGCTCCCTCCTCATCGAGATAACCTCAAGGCTGCAAATTATTTGATTACCGAAATTGGTAATAAGGACGAAAAGATAGAATGGGTTGTAGTACGACCCGATTCATTAGTTAACCATGATGAAGAAAGTTCATATGAAATTTGCCAATCTCCTGTAAGAAGTCCAATATTCAATGCCGGTAAAACTAGCAGAATTAATGTAAGTCATTTTATGACTGAACTAGTGACAGTTGATAAAACATGGAAGGATTGGCAGTTTAAAACTCCAGTAATTTATAATAAATCGATAGATTAAAGAGAGAAATACGTTGGATTAAAATTTCTTTTTTTATGATACCAAAAGTGCGTCAGTATTTTTTTGGGAATTATATTAGTATATATTAAGTTTTTTTCAACACCTATTTTACAAGCTGAAATCGCGATTCATTAATTTGGTGAGCCCTTCCTACTTTATTTTAAATGCACCAATAGCCTTTGGCGAGCTTAGTCCTTCTTTCGAGCCTAATCCTATCCGTACTTTACTCAGGTTCAGACTACTTTTCTTCTTCTGAACCTGATCCTATCCGAACATAGCTCAGGTTCAGACTACTTTATTTCTTCTGAATCTGATCCTGTCCGAACCCTGCTCAGGTTCAGACTACTTTTCTTCTTCTCAGCCTAATCCTGTCCGAACCCAGCTCAGGTTCAGACTACTTTTCTTCTTCT
>NZ_JBKBWN010000032.1:0-16570 GCF_046314235.1 Anaerobacillus sp. | reverse complement strand
ACGCCAAATCCAAAAACCACTTTCGCAGCTTTTGAGTATTAGCTGGAAAATCCATCACTACATCTGTACCGACACTTAATATGTTTTGGACATGCTTTTTTACCAACGGCTTGAGCTGCGCTGAGAATTTTATATAGTCCTCAAATGATGCAATCTGATTGGGATAAAGAGATGAAAGCCATTCATCCTCTGACAATAGTACCGCATGTTTATCTATCGCCAATTGTTTTGATTTAGTTGATTTTCCTGCGCCCATTTTTCCACAGAAAAAGTATAGTGTCCCCAGTTTTTCCAAATTTTTAACCCCCCCGCGTTATTAGTAAGGTGCCTGGCACCCTCTTTCCAAGATTGCAACTCCTTGAATTTCGCCAATCCCACCATTACCATGAACTAAACCATATGTTGCGGGCCCAGCCTTTAGTTTTTGATGCATTTCGATGAGCCCATTTAAGGCTGGATTATTCCAAGGGGCTCTAGCAAAATTCATGCCTCCAGTAATCGTAATTTCATGTTCTTCTAATAAATGAGGTAACTGATCAATTGTATCAATTATTCCAGTTGCCAATAAGAATGCGATTGGGACTGGTGGATAGCACGTATAAACTTCAAGAAACAAGTTTCTTTGTTTGTATTGTTCGACTACATTGATTTTTGATTGAGCTTCAGCTTGTAAAAATGCAGCTTTTAAATGTGGAAATACGTTCCCTGTATGCCCAACAATTTTATCAATGTGATCAGGAGATCCTTTGACACTTACATATTTTACACCTGTAACCTTGATTTGCTCTTTATGAGGAACTTGTAAATATTCAGCGGTGTTTTCATTTGTTAAAATCATGCCTCCTGCAAAGTCAATATTCGGGTTCGCACAGTCCGTCAGCTTGAATAAATCAGCATGTTGATCATCTAGTTGTCGCCCTCTATTTAACTTAACCTCTTTACCTGAAACATGTTTATATGTATTGTAATAATTCATAAACAATTGATCGCATAAATCTTTGAAATTTTTCTCCGATAAAACTAATTCCTGACAAAGTCGATGGGCTAATTCGTTATAGCATTGAATGAGACTATGTTTGTCAAAAATATTCATCGCCTTCGTCACCGCTTCTTTTCCATACACTTTTTTGTTTGTTAATAACGGCTCATAACCAAAGAGAAAGACGACATCGTACAATCCATTGTCAATCAGTTCCTTTGCATCTGCTAACGCTTGTATCGGACTTGCTCCACTTTTGTAGCAATTAATTTTATCGATTGATTCGCACTCAAAGACACCAAAGTAAAAGTGATTCGCAGCTTCAAAGCCGTTAAGAAGCGGGTCAATAAAAAAATAGGCAACTCTCTTGTTTTTTGAGACGAGCTTGCTAAGGATATTAATAGCTTCCTTAAAAAATTGCTTTTGAAAGTTGATAGATAATTGACGTCCTTTAAAGTCGGTAATTTTCCCTGAATAAATAATTTGCACCATATCTCACCTCTTCTCATTATTAGTAGACACCTATCAAACTATTTTACCGCATCATCAACCAAACTAAAAAAAGTAATCCAGCTATCAAAGCCCAAACAAACACTTCCATGTTTCCCCTTTTTTTATTCAGCATACCAGTTCCTCCCGGCGTATTTACAACACGATATTTCACTGATGTACCCGATCGAATTCTCTAATTCCACCTAGAGGGAAGAATTTCTGCTAATTTCACTATTTTATTCTCTTCAACTAGTATTTCTGCATCAATATTTTTTGCGTTTATTTGATAGATAAATTCCCGACATCTACCGCAAGGCGGATAGATTTTACCGTTTTTCCCAACAGCTACAATCTTAACTATTCTAGTTTCATCGTTATTTACCATACTTGCAATCGCTGCATGCTCAGCACAAAATCCGATCCCTGAGGGCGCATCAATACAAACACCAGTATACATATTTCCTTTGTCAGTCATGAGTACACAAGCAACCGATCCAATGTAACAGTCTTTCGATAACTTTTGTGGGTTCACCTTTTTGGTGGCAATCTCCCGTAATTGATCCATTTCCATCATCAAGTATTCCTCCCCTATTTGGTGCCATCTATTTTAGATGCCTCGCACCTTACTATATCTATATGGTGACAGGCACCTTAGTTTGGCACCTTATTTACTGGCAATTTTACTTTCATTCAATTTGTTTGATGATTTTTGCCGGGTTACCACCGACAACAACATTGTCGGGTATATCTTTTGTCACGACAGCACCAGAAGCGATAACGACATTATTACCTATGTTTACTCCAGGGTTAATTACTGCTCTTCCACCGATCCAAGCGTTGTGCCCGATTGTTACCGGTTTCCCATATTCAGCACCGGAAATTCTTTCGATGGCATCTAGTGGATGAGTCGCTGTATAGATATGTACACCAGGTGCAACCATGCAATTATCACCGATCCGAATTTCACATACATCTAGAAAGACACAATCAAAATTCGCATAGAAATTCTCACCAACATGAATATTGTACCCATAATCACAACGAAACGTTGGTTCGATATATAAATGTTCTCCAGTTGACCCTAATAGTTCTATTAATAACTCTTTTCTTTTATTCTCTTCCGTCTCGATTGTTTCATTGTATAATCTCGTTAATCTTCGTGCATTCGTTCTATCGTCTACTAGTTCACGGTCAGCCGAAAAATAAAGTTCACCATTCAACATCTTTTCTTTTTCTGTTTTCATTTTTCAAATCTCCTATCTCATTCATTGAGAATACGTCCTTATAACTATTAATAAAAATTTAATAATAGTTAATAACAATTATTTCAAATAAAGATAATATTTACAATCTATTATTCATTAAATATTATAGTAGGGATTTATATTTTGCGGATTCATTCAAATTTTATGTAACGTTATTCTTATAAAACCGTCTTTTATTATAAATACAAAATGATTATGGAAGAAAATTTCAATTTAAGAGCTTTACCATTTCACCTGCATTTTATACATTCTTATCTCAAACCTGAATGAAGTATCGGCTATTTCTTTTGCTGCACCATTGGCGTTTGGGAGATTTCGTTTCACTTCTATGAATAAAAATTCGACTTAAAGGGTAACTAGAAACTATAGATAATCATTCTATTTACAATTTTCCACAATATCCTTTAGTAAGTATGAAAATACAAGAAAGGTTGGGAAAGTATGAAAAAGTTAATTTTTACAGTTGTATCAATAATTACTACTCTGACAATTATTAATTTTACAATAGGGATTACTAGCGGAGGGGCTACACCGAATTCTGTCTTAGAAACAGAAGCTAGTTTTGATGGTGTTGTCTTTATCGGTGACACGATGGAAGAAGTAAAAAAGAAGGTGCCAAATCTCGAAACTACTTATCTTGAGGGTTGGGCATTGGTTAATGATCGTGACGCTTATATCTTCAACGATGATGGGATACTAGTCTTGATCGCTAAGAAGATAAACGATGACAACTGGACTTGGATAAAAGAACAAGGCTTTAAATATGAGGATGTTGGTTATTTCCTTGGCGAAACTAGATATGAGGTCATAAAAGGTGACCTCTTATATACTTATTATGATAACGAAGACGAGGATATTGTAACACTAGAAAAAGTGGCCGAAAAGGAAGAATAGGTATTACGAGATAACTACAATAAGAATAGCTTATTTAAATTTCAATAGTACAATGGAACCGCACCAAAGTTGTTGGAAACATAGCTTTGGTACGGTTTTTATTTAGAGCTTAAAACTTATCGTTACTAGTTTCTTTAGCTAACTGAAACGGTTACTTTAATTTCTCCAATTCCTTTTTCAAAAGCTCTGCATTTTTAATATCTAATTTCCCGAAACTTTCTTTTAAATTACTACTTAAAATTGTGACAGTTTCATCATCATTAAACCAAATCCGATAATCATACAACTTTTCAGGCGCATCCTTTTCTACCTGTACAAACAATGTTGCTTTTAGGTCTTCTCTTCTAGGCATCGCTACTTCACTATTTGACTCCCATTTCACTTTCTTAAAAAGAAGCTTTAATGCCTCTAAACTTGTTTTTTCTGTAATCATAAAAGCATCTCCGTCGCTTCCATCAAGATTAACGAAATGAACATCGACTCTTGTTAGTTGTTGATTTTCAGCAATACTACAACCTACCAATAGCACACAAAACAATAGAAAAGCTACATTTAATTTTTTCACATCTAACTACCCCTATCTGTTATTTTTTACCTCTTTGTTATTCTGATGTTTCCACGCTTATATTATTCATCATAAAAAAGAACAGGCTCATTTAAGAGTCTGTTCTTTGTTGGTTTCTACCAGGAATGTTCACTTTCATTGGTGCCTGGCACCATTAAAGGTATAGTAATTCATAACCGAAAGCTCTTCAAAACCACAAGCTTTGTATAAATTAAGAGCAGTATTGTTTTTACATTCAACGTCCAATTCTACCTCATAGATGTTGTTTTCGTTGATTAAACGTAGCGCTTCCTTTAATGCTGCTTTTCCGAACCCGTTCCCTCTGGAGTCTGGCATAATTCCGAAACCACTTATAAAGGCAGCGTGTTCACTATAGCTAACCATAATTTTCCCAATTACAGTCTCATTTCGTTCAATCATATATGTTTTATATAGATCCTCAGAAGGCAATTGGAACTCGTCTGAATGGTTAAAAAATATGGCATTTTGTCGGGCAATTTCTGTTCCATCCGATCTACTCGCTTTTCGTAATTTAACTACATTTAGCTTTTCTACAGGTGTTTTAGTCAGGTATTTCATTCGATACTCAGAAAAACTATATTCCCCAGAAACTGAAGCGGCAAATTGAACACCTGAACTAGAATTACCATCTGTTAAAAGTAAGACTTTATCAAACTCCCTCTTTTCACACTCCTGCATGGCAAGTTCAAAGAGCTTTCTAAATAGTCCCTTTCTTCTATATTCCGGGTGCGTCATCCCATTGATTTCAGCAATATTACTGCCGCCAAAACTTGAAATACCAATGTATGACACCAAATTACCGTCAATAAAATACATAAATTCGTTAATTTCTCTTAATCCAATTTCAGACTTTCCCGCCATCTCTATCTTATAGTCTAATTCTAATTTTAACTTAGTTTTATCTTTATTAAAGCAAAGCTCTTCAAGGAGAGTGATTTCTTTATAGTCCTTTTCTGAAATAAATTGTTTTAAACAAATCGTTTCATTTCCTCTTGTTTCTGACATGACATTCCCTCCTTCGTATTTTTAAATTTACTAATTTTTTCTACAAAGCAACAAGGTGGTTTTCACTATCAATCATATATGTATATTCATCTCGACAATAGCCTAATTTCATAATATAATGTAGCAAAAAAGGAGGTGAATAATATGGAAGAAATCTTAAACCAAATCTTAACGAAATTAGTCGGTTTAGAAAAAGGACAAGAACGTCTTGAAATGAAACAAGAACGTCTTGAAATGAAGCAAGAACGTTTCGAAATGAAACAAGATTCTCTAGACAAAAGACAAGTTGCTGTACAAAATGTGCTAGAAACTATTACTCATGAACAAGCGGAAATGCGGAAAGAAATTGCTTTTTATTATGGAAGTTTAATGAAAAAAATGGATGAGGACAAAAAGGAATTAAGTAGTGAGATCAAGCAAATTACTGCTATTCAAAAAGAGCACCAAAGTGTTTTGGAGTATCTCAATGAAAAACAGTGACAATTCCTGCTCGAAGTAGTCTTCTTCAATATCCCATAAATCAAAAACAGATAAACGGCCATCTCCTCGTACTTACTTCAACAAAATTTCTCTTCATTTCCGCATCTTTATAGCCATTAGAAAACTAGGCTTAGAAGATGTTTCTAAGCCTTAGAATTTTATTCACTTGTTTCCCCAATAAAGAACAAATGAGCTAAACACTTGCAGTCCGACGATCCGAAGCCACGAACAGGTATACTTCCGTTAGCTTCTTTCATTAACCTATGGAAAAGCTCGCATTCACCTTCTTCACCTGAATACGTGTTAATCTCTACGATTTCGACAAAAGGACGTAAGTAGTCAAAATGCCAGCGCAGTTTTTTTTCTATTTTTTTATGCCACTCAATTCTAGACTGAAGGTTTCTTTTGGCACTACCAACGTATACATATACTCCTTTTTCAAAGGAAAAAGAGCCTAACTTTCCTACGGTAATTTCCCCGTAATCATCATTCATTCTAGTCTTTATGGCATATAGCGTATCATTTAATTCATCGTTTATCTGTTTCATAAAAACGAGTCCTTTCGATTTCTACGAGATATTATCCAACGCTTCAAACACTAATTAACATTAACAGTTCATTGTTTATTGACATAGCGAATCGATTTTTCCTTTCAGAAAGTTTATAAGCGATGTTCACCACTTACAAATTCCTTACCAATACGACTTCATCGTCATAATCACCCAAGCCATAAACCTCGCCGATCCACTCTTTACTCATCAATTTAGAAATTCAAAAAATCTGTCTACTAAGTTAATTATAATGGAAATGATACTTTAACTTCCGTCCCTTCACCTAGTTGACTAGTAACGTCAATTTCGCCATTAAAGTGCGTCACTAATTGGTAAACCATAAACAAACCAATACCTTGTCCAGCTACTTCTTGATTTATCTTTTGATACTTTTTAAACAGTTTTTCACAATCCTCTTGATCCATACCTACTCCAGTATCAGATATATGTATATGTAATCTGCCATTTTCGATAGTACTTCTACATGTAACCGTATGTCCTTCATAACTATATTTAATGGCGTTACTTAAGAGATTTGAAATAACTAATCTAAAACCCATTAAGTTTGCATTTATGATCACGTTGTATGGTACTTGAATATTTGATTCTAATTTTATATTTTGCGTTCTCCCTTTAATCGTCATCACATCTAATACTTCATCGATGACGGGGCGTGCTTTAATTAATTTTGTTTGCCAAAACGAATCGGTTGTCATCATTTGTTCTGTTTGAATAATATGGTGTATTTCATGATCTATAGCTACTGAATAATCTTCTATTAAACTTAGTTTTGCTTGAACACCTTTATCATCTAATTCACTTTTTAATATTGAAGCAAAGGACTTTATAACTGTCAAAGGATTGCGCACTTCATGGGCAACAACATGGATAAAATCAAGCTTTTGCCGATAAAAATCAAGCTCTGTTTCTACCTTTTTCTGTGCGGCTAAGGAGGGGAAAATCGTATGATCAGGGTGATTATATAACGATGATTTAACTAAATTATGGTCGGTTAATAAATATTGATGACTTCTCATCAAATCTGTTTGAAAGGCAGCGGGCACCACGTTTCCATCATAACAACAGACGGTCAGATATCCCATTTCACTAAGGGTAACATCACATTCACATTCGTATCTTTTTAACTCTTCTTTGCTGTAGGAAAGTGCATTCCATAAAACTTTCCCCCATACACGAACAGACAGTTCCCCGTCAACGAAGGGCTGTATAGTATGTTTGAAGTTTGCTAATGCGTTCTCAAATTTAAAATTGCCGTGCGTTTCGTAAAATTCGAGGTTATTTTTATAATGTAGGAAATTAGCAAGTTCCAAGTCTCCTAGTTGCGCAGATAATCTCTCTAACAACGTGGCATAACATTCATAACTTTCAATCAAAAGAACATGCTGATTCATACTTTTTGCCGACAATATGAAAGAAACGAGATTATCAAGATACCTCTCTTGGGAACAATAAAAATATAATATGTGAGATCCATCACTCACTTTAATCGTTTCGGTTAAAGAAATAGATTTAGTTTTTAGTGTCATATGACCCTCCCTTTCTTGTTGCTATCGTTACTTTGTAAATCTCTCCAGATTTTATAATAATACCCTTTAAAATCGTATTTTTCAACGAAATCGGACTAACTTTGTTACATCTTTACAAGGGCGCCAGGCACCTATCGATTAAAATCTTTACAAAGATGCCTGGCCCTATCGTTTATGTATTGCTTGAACTTGTTGCCACAGCAGTACCCGCCATTGCTGCAATCATTGCGGCTTGTTGTGCTTGAATAACAGCTTCAATCGTTGTTTGAATACTAGCGCTTAGTAAGCTACTATGTTCTACTTTGTCTTTCACGATCAAGTTAACGGCAATCATGAAGTTCATATCTTTATGCCATTTAAACAACTTCTCAGAGTTCAAGCGCTGAAATAGGTTCATCACATTCGGAACTTCATTTGAACAGTTTTCCAATAAAGATAGAATTCCAATCACTGGATAGTAAATGGTTTTTATTCGTCTTCCTGCCTGCTTAAAATCATCTAGTAACCGTGTCGCCCGTGCGATAAGTAAATACGGATCTTCAACTTTTTGTAAAGACAGTATATGACTCAAAAATTGTAAATCGTTTCCTCTGCGGAATCCATTCCCATTTAACTCATGATAAAAATAGGAAATATTCTTCATCATTTCATCAATATCCTGATCTACTTGTGCTAGAAGTAGCGCCAATGGATAATCACTTTCTCCCGTCAAAAAAAAGTGTTCGTTTTTCATTGCTTTGTAAACTTCCATTCCACGTTGGATTAGTGCTTCTACGTTTTTGTTTATGGAATTGTCGCGAAGGAGACATAGCGCTGCAATGTAGGTAAAAGGGCCTCTTCGAAATCCACCATTAACGCACTTTTCATAGACATCTATAAAATCTTCAAATTTTTCTTTCGGATGATCATAACGAATATCAAGCATTGCAGCTGTTGTAAAACGTTGTGATGACTTTAGCGTTGAGAAAAAACCAACATTTCTTTTTATATAATCACTTACATCTACAAACGGTTCTAAATCAAACGATTTTTTGCTCATCATATAGAGTGATGCTACCAACATTAAGGAACGTTCATCGCTTACCTTCCACTTTAACTCTTTCTTTAGCTGTCCATAAATTTCGGCGTATTCATTTACGACTTCGTCAAGATTAAATCCCATGATCTCACATCCGATCTTTTTTTTACTATATACGAGTGCAGGCGAGATAAGTTTCATCCGTTCATTACTATTTCTCAATACCAATATTTCATGATTTGCAAAAAATCTTCAATCCTTAAAGTTATACTTATTTATCGACAGGTAAAAAATTTACTACTGAAAAAAATGGATTTTTTTACAGAAACTATTCCATTTTGCTAGAAAATTTATATAATAGTTCTAACTAATAGTATATTTTTACTAGAAATAGGTGCATATCATGTTCATTATCTCTGACGATCTCGAAGCGTTTTTAATTAATCTTGTCATTATTTTTGCTCTTTTATTTTATTTTCATTTTATTAATAGTAAACGTAACTTACTAGCAACTCCATGGGCAATTGGGATTATTTGTAGTATAGCAACCGGCCTTTGTATGTTTTTTTCAGTTTCACTCGTTCCGGGCTTTATTATCGATATGAGATTTATTCCTTTCATTATTGGTTCACTCTACGGGGGAAGAAAGGTTGCTGTTTTTTTATTTGTCAACTTACTTTTTTACCGATTTTTAATAGGTCATGATCAAGGTTTCTACTCCGTCGTGGCCATTTATCCATTTATGACGTTGCTTCTATTGTATTTCATACCACACTTTCACAAAACAACAAAATTTAAAGAAAAAGCCTTCATGGCGGTTTTTCCGGCTTCATTAGGGGTTTTTACTTTACTAGGAATTTTATTTACTAAGGGACTTCATTTGAGTGGAGAAAGTTCCCTTAGCATTATTCCACTTTACATTACTCAATTACTTGGAATCTTTTTTTTCATCCATCTTATCGAACGTAAGCGTAACGAACTATTTCTACTTGACGAAATAAAACAATTAGAAAAACTAAAAATAGTGAGTGATATTGCTGCAAGTATTTCGCATGAAGTTCGTAATCCATTAACAGTTACACGAGGTTTTTTACAATTATTGAATGATAATAATCTCTCTAATGAGAAAAAAGCAATGTATATCAGTTTGTCACTTCAAGAACTTGATCGAGCTGACGCTACAATTACCGATTATTTGACGTTTGCCAAGCCATCTTTAAAACATATCGAATTTCTAGATTTAAGTAAGGAAATTTGCTATGTAATTGACGTTGTCAATCCCTATGCTACCTTACATAATGTTGAAGTCAATTACAGGAAAACTAACAACATTTTTATTGTTGGAGAAAAACAAAAGCTACATCAATGTCTCATCAATCTTATGAAAAATGGCGTAGAGGCTATGCCTAACGGTGGTCAATTAAACATCTCGTTAGAAGCCAACGATGACAAGGCCGTTGTAAATATCGCGGACAACGGTATTGGTATGACCGCGCAGCAAATTAATAGACTCGGTACACCCTATTATTCAACGAAAGATAAAGGAACTGGTCTTGGAATGATGGTCGTTTATAGTATCGTAAAAATAATGGGCGGAAAAGTAAAAGTTACAAGTAAGGTTAATGTTGGGACCTGCTTTGCACTAGAGTTCCCGTTAAAAAGATTTGAAGATGCATCAGTACGAGCAACTTCCTTACCTACAATCGAGTAGGAGTAAGCCACTCTGCTATACCAATTTCCGAAAAAAATACGAGGTTGTGCCAAACGTTGTTAAAATCAACTACTTTTTTGTAGGAGTAAATAACATCGCTGGGACAACCTCTTTTTTATTTTGTCTTCTAATAATCACTTTATTTTTAGTTATAAAAATCGTTGCTGGTGAAGCTCTGATTACTTTTATCCTTCATCACTCACGAAAAGTTTACGCTCTTAACTGCGCCAATATACTTGGATCTTTAATTTTATGATCTTCTGCAAACATGATAATCTTTGAAACAATTTCAGCCGTCTTCGGATCTTCATCAATAAATGGTAAGAAGATTTTCCCACGATGTTGTGAATGAACAGGAATGATATAAAGGGCTCCAGAGGCTTGTTTGTAAACCTGCCCACTACCTAGATGAACACTATATTCTCCGAGCCTTCCTGTGATATGTGCAAAATTCCCGTCTAGCCTGACGTTTTCAAGCTTCACTAACCGCAGTGTTTCCCTAACAATAGCCATTCTCATTTCTATTGTCGTTAAACTTGCTTCAGGGTCGACTCCGCCCACATGCGCAACACTGACAACTAAGTCGACATCCCTCATCGTTTCTGAAAAAATTAGCTTTGGCACGTTGACAATATCAATGGTTTTGTACGTCAACCGATCATAAAATTGAACAGTTTCAAGTGTCGGTGCTTCTACATCAGCTGGTGATAACCAATCAGCCATCGCATAAATCTTAGCGATGATGTTTTCTTTGTAGTAAACCTTTTGTAAGCCCTCTTCATAGCTAACGGTCCAGAGCCGATTTTTTAAAAGCGCTACGGTCTTTCGTGGTTGTACTTGGTGCCCTGCATATCGACGTGAAATTGTTCCTAATGCAAGTTCATCTTCAATTGGTAAATACATTTCACGAAATACTTGTTTAAAAGGTTGCTTCAGCTTACGATCAAATAACTCTCGTTGATAGGTACTCCATTTGCCACTTTTAAACAGATCAATTGGGTGGGCGATGACAATTTCATCTGTGTCGTTAACTACGTAGTGGTTCCCGGTAGGATCGCTTAACGTACCATCGGCGAAAAAACCGAGAAAGTCACTAACCTTAAACACTAATGTCCTAATAAGCGGTGCAATGACTGGATTTTGAGCAATTCTCTTTAGCTCCCTCACTGTAAAGGAATTTCCTATTTCCATGGAACGCTCAAGCTCTGTCTTTGCTCTTGTATATTGATTTTTCAGCTCACTTCTAATCTCTTTTAGCGCAATAATATAGTCATGTTTTTTATACTTCGTAGGAAGTGATTTTAATTCCTTACAATTTTTGACAACTTTGATTTCTGCCTTGCCTTGATCTTCAATGATTAATTGAACGGTAAGCTCTTCATCAATCTGATGCGGCTCCAAATAATGAAGCACTTCGGTTATCTTCAGGGCTTCCATATCCCACGTAAGTCGAATCACATCCTTGTAGCCTGCATTCCTCGCTAAATTCGTTAAAGCAATTCCGACGACTTTCGCTTCACTTGCTCTACGTTGCGCTCCAAACCCCTTACTTTCTCGTAAAAATTGTTGTAAGAACTCGTAACGGGTTAATACATCTTGAGCATCATTTGGATCAATCGGAATTAGGCTATAGCATAAGAGATGGTCCTTATTTCGCTTTTCGACAATTGATTTTTTAATTGTTGCAAGTTCTAGCCTGCCAAGCGTCGCATCAGCAAAAAGTTGTGACCTACGGTGATTCGCTCCTGCTGAAATGTATTTCGCACAATCATATAGAATGGCAAATCGTTCTGGTCCCAACTCACGATAAGACTGCTTAAACCATTCAATATCAAAGGCACCATCATTAAAGTCTTCCGGTGAAATTGGTGAATAATGGGCAACGATCGTCTCCTTTTCCGCGGAAAACATTTCATTGATGTGGGCATGGAAATACCAGGCGGCACTTCTTAAGCCCTTCCAGCCTAACAGCCTCGCAACAAGTTCAATCCATTGCGGTGCATACATCGCCGCTTCAAGGAGACGCTTTTCTGTTATTTTTTTAGTTTCTAATAACTCCTTTAGTAAGATTTCATCATCTCCTGCTTTTGGGTTACACACCTTTAACAGGTGACTCAACACTTCCTTTTTGGCAAAATCGCCACCATAACTATAAATATAGCCACGAACGAACGTTTCTTTGTCTAGTGCTAACAAGATTTTAATAAAATACTCAATTCCGTCATAATATTGAATTTGCATCGCTAGTGTAGAAACGTCGGTTGGCAGATCTCCTCGTTTCAGCTCGATCTCTAAAATTCGTGAAATGATCTTCTCTCTAAACGGTACGATCGTTGGAAATTTTGTAACGATATCTTGATGCTTATTCGTAAGCTGATAAAGATGCTGTCTACTTTCTTCCCTTACCATCAATTCTTTATAAACTTCATGCTCGTCAATCAATTTTAAATCAAACGCACGAGCCGTTTCTTCCAAGCTCAAATGATATCGCTTAAAGTTGTGAGTGAAATAGAGCTTATATTTGAGGAGAAAATAGGTCTTAAAAGATTTGTCGTCAAAAACAGATTGGCCGGTCCATTGAAGCCAAGGCGCTGTTAAAAATTCAAGAAACCGTTTTTGCCCTTTAATCTCATCGACTGGAATTTGATGGAGCATCGTATTTAGAACTTTGCTTACGATCGGAAAAATTTCCGTTCGGACATAGTCCATTAAGTATGCGCTTATAAGTTGACTAATTTGAGAGAAATAAGTTAACTCGTTTAACCAACTAACCATTTCTTCTATTTGTTCAATCGGAAATAACTCAGATAGCTCCGCTTTACGCTGTTCGTTTGACGAATGATAGTGTTTTATTAGGTTGTAGTTGTAAAATAAATGCTCTAATTCAACGTAATAGTTCATTTCAAGAAGTTCCATTGCGCCGATAGCACTGTTGTTTAAATAATCATGCCAGACGTCCGCCAATGGGAAGTTACCAATCTTAGTGACTTCTCCAACATTCAGCCGCTGTAATTGTGAGCCAAGCAAGAGCGTTTCTTTATAACCGTCATAAAATTCGACTTGATACTGATGATTACGATGCTCATGAATTAACTCTGAGAGGCCTAACAGAAATTGTTTGATTTTTTCTGCTGATCCAGTAAAAACATTTTTTACTGTATAGTCATGTAACGGTTTAATATCAGTTAAAAGCTGCAAATTTTCTATCGGGTTAAATAAACCTAAGCCAGTTGTTAAGCTATACGTTTCATTGTCAGTAAGCTTTGCTAACAGTAGCTTTTCTTTTTCAGTTGGGTTTGTGATCGAGGCTAGTTTTTCTTTATAACTCTCGTACTGATTCGTTCGCTCTGGATCATTTTTTAACTCAGTCATGATTTCAAGGACAGCCAATCTTTGTAGCTCGCTTTTACTTATAACTAACCTATCAACAGATGCAGCCAACGTCACTTCACTTTGCTTTAATAAAATTTGGATCGCACTTTGCCTCAATGAACTTGTTTTTAACTTTAGTACCGATTCAATCTTTTGAACTTCAATTGGCGATAGTTCAATCTTTCGTAATTTTTTTAAGGCAAACTCACGGTTGGCAATACTTTTATCGGCTAGACTATCAAATATAAACTTCCTTTGCTCCATATTCGAAACGTCCTGACAGAAATATTCGAGTAACATTCCTCTTACATCAGCGCTAACGATATCCTTAAACGTAAATAATTCAGCAATCCATTCGTCGTCCATATCATATGCGACAAGATACAATATTTTATTTGCAATTAGATCTGAAGAATACGAGATCGTGACAGCTTCGAAAGCAAGCGAAGAAAAGGTTACCTCTTTCTTTCCTAGCTTTAATAACGCTTCTTTAAAAATCGTAAACTGTCGCAATCGTTCTTTTTTATCCTCAAGGACAGGTTTTCTTTCAATTAAGTAACTACGATTCCTAGGCCCGTAAGAATAGCTAGTTGAAAAGTCATACACATAGTTTGAATACACATAATATTGTAACTCTTGATTAGTTTGCTCTAGATATTTGCAAGCAATCGAAAAACGTAATTCATCATTCTGGCTTTGAGTCAAGAATGACTGAGCAGTAATCTTCTGGTACGTTTCACCCTTTTTCATCAGCTGATGGATTCCGTCTGATATGTCTTGTTCTTCAATAACAGCAGTCGCCCATAGATTCATATATAGCTTATTAACGTCATTACTAGTCAGCCATTCGTTTCGCAGTTGTTTATTAACTAAACACTGATACCCATAGTCAATTAATTGTTTCGCGACTCTCGTATTAACTGCCTCTAACGTAAGCCCTGTCCATACATCTAAAGCTCTAACAACAGAACTGTAACGAATCAGATCGTGATCGAGCACAAGCTTTAACATATATGTCAGCGCCGCAAGCGTTCCTTCGTCCATACTTTCGACAATTGCTTGCCGCAAACCCTCCTGTAGTCTTGCTGCAACAAGCAGCTCGCCGGCCATTTTATAGGCTTCATCATTGTGACTCAAGAACAATCCTGAAATCATCGTCCGTGACAGCAGCGCCGTATTATTCTCACCATAAATAATTTCTTTTAATGCTGGCATAACTTCCTCTGGGCGATGATCAATTTCAAAAGCGAGAATATCTTTGACTACTTCACTCTCATATGGGTAATTTGGTGTAGTTAAATACTCGATCAGTGAAAACGGGTCTTTGTATAAGTCAATAAGACAAGCCGCTTTCCAAATGATCCCACTCATATGCTGCTTCAGTTCGATTGTGCGAAACGGGCGCCTGTAATAGCCAATGCTATATGAATACTCAGCCTTGTGATGAATAATATAATCAAATACGTCCCCTTGATACTCTCCTAGAAAATTGCGAACGATCATTTTTAAGGGATCAAATAGACTATTTTCATCGCCATTGGCCAACTCACGTAGCATCGTCTCAACGCTTTTCGTATCACCTTCATCAAAGTAGTAAGAAGACTTCGCAATTTTTATCAATTTCAAAATAATTTTCTTTTCTAGTTCAGGTAAAGCATTAGCTTTTGCTTTTAGTTCCTTATAATACGACCTATGTTGTTCCATAAGCAACTCTCCTCATCACCACATTCGTCCCGATAACATCGTAAGCCTAATAAAAACAACTGCACTTCCATCTTCAATCAGAAGTGGCCGATCCAACCCTTCTTGTTCAATTTCATTCACAAAAACTTTGAATAAACCGTCGTCAAACGCTTGGATCGCGGTATCAATCGCTGCTTGTTCATCACTTTTGTTATCAATATACGTTGTACCAAAGCCAACCTTACCGGTAGTGCTTTGTAAGACAATCTCGCTGTCTGTTAAAAAATCCGTTAACGGCATTTCAACCGCTTTTTCATTAAATTGCTGAACATTTACGGTTATAATCTCTGTAATTAACTGTCGCATTGATTGAGGCTTAGTTACTAATACTAGCTCTTTTTTCGTCAAAAAATCTTTCTTCCTACTCGCACTTTTTAACGTCACGTAAATTTTCATCATTTACCTCGAAGATTTTTTTATATTAAGTTTAATACAGGACGGGAAAATTAGAAAGTAGATCAATATTTGATTCGTCCGCATAGTACGACTTCAAGGACACTAACTCCTAATATTTGGTAACCTCAGTCCTTTTAACACCCCTTCTAGGACGTTAACTCCTAATATATGGGAAATTTAGTCCTCATAACAGCCCTTCAAGGACACCGACTCCTAATAACTGGTAATCCCAGTCCTCATTACATCCCTTCAAGGACACTAACTCCTAATATCTGGGAAACTAAGTCCTCATTACATCCCTTCAAGGACAACAACTCCTAATATCTGGGAAACTCAGTCCTCATAACATCCCTCCAAGGACACTAACTCCTAATAACTGGTAATCTCAATCCTCATAACACCCCTTCAAGGACAACAACTCCCAATAACTGGTAATGCCAGTCCTCATAATATCCCTTTAAGGACAACAAATCCTAATATCTGGGAAATCCAGTCCTCAAAACATCCCTTCACGGACAACAAATCCTAATA
>NZ_JBKBWN010000031.1:0-23220 GCF_046314235.1 Anaerobacillus sp. | reverse complement strand
TACTTTTCTTCTTCTCAGCCTAATCCTGTCCGAACCCAGCTCAGGTTCAGACTACTTTTCTTCTTCTCAGCCTGATCCTGTCCGAACATAGCTCAGGTTCAGACTACTTTTCTTCTTCTCAGCCTATTCCTGTCCGAACCCACCCAAGGTTCAGACTACTTTTCTTCTTCTCAGCCTATTCCTGTCTGAACCCACCCAAGGTTCAGACTACTTTTCTTCTTCTCAGCCTAATTCTGTCCGAACTCAGCTCAGGTTCAGACTACTTTTCTTCTTCTCAGCCTAATCTTGTCCGAACCCACACAAGGTTCAGACTACTTTTCTTCTTCTCAGCCTAATCTTGTCCGAACCCACCCAAGGTTCAGACTACTTTTCTTCTTCTCAGCCTAATCTTGTCCGAACCCACCCAAGGTTCAGACTACTTTTCTTCTTCTCAGCCTAATCCTGTCCGAACCCAGCTCAGGTTCAGACTACTTTTCTTCTTCTCAGCCTGATCCTGTCCGAACATAGCTCAGGTTCAGACTACTTTTCTTCTTCTCATCCTAAAAAGGGATACTAATTAATTATTGTGCTAATTAGTTTCCCTTTTTTGCTCATTATTCCCATGATCTTTTTGCTTCCATTTCCCTATCTATCTTTACTTCATTTTTCAATATAGGTGCCAGGCACCCTAAAAAGTTTTTAGTTATAAAATTAGAATTCCTTGATACAGCTAAGTTATAATGAACACAATCATTTTTTAAGGAGCAAAACAATGGAAAAGTCTGAAAAAGATAGTCTCAAACCGTTTATTTCACTTATTTTATCTACGAAAATTCCTAAAGTAGCATTAACCTTGGGGTTAATAGGCAGTTTAATTAACACCTTATTTGGTCTTACCATTCCTTTATTAACAAAGGAAATGGTCGATGGTTTCTCTGTAGAAGCTTTAAGTATTACCCTCTTTATTACGATTGGTGTCGTCTTTATTCTAAAAGCGATCATCCAAGGTTTAGCGACCTATTCACTTGCTTATGTTGGTCAGAAAATCGTTGCTAAATTACGTCAAATGATGGTTTTCAAGCTTATTCGTTTACCGGTAAGCTATTATGACAAAAAAACGAGTGGTGAATCTGTAAGTCGCGTCGTCAACGATACTGGTATTGTGAAGGATTTAATCTCGCAGCATTTTCCTCAGTTCATTACTGGAATTATCTCAATTATCGGTGCAGTAACGATCCTTTTGATTATGGATTGGAAAATGACACTGTTAATGCTCATTTCGGTTCCTATTACGTTTGCCATCATGATTCCACTTGGTAGGAAAATGAGAAAAATAGCCCGTGGCTTACAAGATGAAACAGCATCATTCTCAGGAAAAGTGCAACAAACACTTAGTGAAATCCGCCTGATGAAAGCTTCAAATGCCGAAGTAATGGAAGAACGCAAAGGGATGCAAGGCATTGGAAATTTATTTTCCTTTGGTTTAAAAGAGTCAAAAATACTCGCTCTCATTGGCCCGCTTATGCAACTAGTGATCATGGTCGTCATCGTCATTATCATTGGTTATGGTGGGATTCGCGTTGCTGAAGGGTCGATGCCTACGGGCTCTCTCGTGGCATTCTTACTTTATTTGTTCCAAATCATTATGCCGATTACGGCCTTTACTATGTTTTTCACACAGCTTCAAAAAGCAAAGGGCGCTACAGAACGCATTATCGATATCTTGGAACTTGATTCAGAGGAGGGTCAAGATGGAGGTGAAATGGATATTACGAATAAGGAGATCCACGTCGAAAATGTCTCTTTTGGTTATAGCGAGGAAGAACCTGTACTTAAAAATGTATCGTTTACTGTACAGCCTGGAACGATGGTTGCTTTTGCAGGACCAAGCGGCGGTGGAAAAACGACGATGTTTGGGCTAATAGAACGTTTTTACGAACCGACAAGTGGGCAAATCATGATCGGTCGTACGCCGATAAAAGAGCTAACATTAGCTTCTTGGCGAAGTCAGATCGGCTATGTCTCCCAAGATAGTCCGATGATTGCAGGAACAATCCGTGAAAATCTTTCTTATGGGTTAGAGGAAAATGTTGATGATGACCGCTTATGGGAAGTAGCCAAGATGGCTTATGCTGATCAATTTATTCAAGACTACCCTAAGAAGCTAGATACTGAAGTCGGTGAACGAGGAATTAAACTTTCAGGTGGACAAAAACAACGGATTGCAATTGCCCGTGCCTTTTTAAGAGATCCAAAAATTCTCATGATGGACGAAGCAACCGCAAGCCTAGATAGTCAGTCAGAAGGCAATGTTCAGCAAGCCTTAACACGACTCATGGAAGGGCGGACAACTTTTGTCATCGCCCATCGCTTATCAACGATTGTGAATGCAGATAAAATCATTTTTATTGAAAAAGGCGAAATCACCGGAGTTGGCACTCATAAAGAATTAGTAAACTCCCATTCGCTGTATCGCGAATTTGCCGAGCAGCAATTGACGTAGTTTTATATTTATTAAATGTGATTTTTGCCTTTTAGGTGCCTGGCACCCAGAAGGCAAAATGATCAATTACCTTCCGCTAACCAATCCGCAACTTTTGCCTTTATCTGTTCGTCTAGTTTTTTTCTAACATTATCAGTATCATTAATGGCTTGTTCTGCATAATTATCAGGAAACATTTCGTAGATTGACTCCACATACATATCACCATCACCTGGTTCTTTATATTCTACGACTGAATATCCATCATTCGTCTTTTTTAACTTAACAAGCGCTGGACCAGATCTTCCTGATTGTCCCTCGTCCTTAGTTGCCCGATTAAATCCCGTGTAAAGTGAATATAAATAAACTTCAACAAGGCCATCAATTTCCTCGGTACCATAAATATGATGTACTTCAAATTGCTTCTCTGTAGGAAAATATTTATATTTATTGTAATAAACTATATAATCTGAAATGAGTAGATCCAGATCATCGGTTTTCGTTTCGTTTGAATTTGTTGTTACTTCCTCTTCTTCCTCTCCCCCTGCAAAAAAAGGAATAAATTCTACATCGGTCCGTCCATCTAATTCGTTATAATTAATAACTTTGTAGCCTAAACCAACAAACAACTGCGTTCCACCGTCTTTATAAATCGCCGTTCGTACTGAAAAAATCGGTGATTTATCCGCTAAAGCTAAACTGTAATCCGTTCCAATCATTATGAAAGGCAAACTAACAAAAAGCGCGATTATCATTATCGTTTTTTTTCGAACGTTTTTCATATAATTATCCTCCGCCATATTATTCCTGATGCATATGCATATCACACATAATAGTTACCCTCTCTTATTTAGTAGCCGACATACTCGGGATGTTATCATCTCTTATCGCCATTAAACCATCACTAAAAACAATGTTAAATTAATATGCATTATTAAGTTTATCTGTTACATTTACAACGAAGTGTTTTTCAGGGCTATAACGAACAATCTCAGCAGCAAGTGATTGAACCTCAAACTGTTTATTGTATTTCGTAAGAACTTCTTCTGTTAGTTCATAAGGAAACTGCACATCATCTTCAGTAAGCAACCACACTAGTTTCTCTTTATCCTTGTCTTTAATTGCCTGCAAATACGCAGAGATCGCCTTTTGCGCTCTTGGATAATTCATAAAAATATAACTTTGAAAAGATGGTCGCCCGTTCGTGTACATAATCGCAAAATCTTCATACGAGCCATCGGCAAGGGCAAAGTCCTCTTCCCTGTTATGCATGTTCATAATTTGAATTTGGTTACTATCGCCTGCTTGATCATTTAGCAGCTTTACTTCAAGAGGTTTGCTAAAATCGATGACTTCATGATAAAGTCTGACGATATCCACCATTTGTTCCTTCAGTACTTTCGGGTCAAAAACGTTTTGTTCACGATTTATAAAATGGTCCTCAAGCCAAAATTGAGTGAGAGTCTCAATGTCCTTTTCCCTTATTAAAGTTAAAAAATGAATCGCATCGTTCAAAACTTGCTCTTCTGTCAAAATTTCGCCTTTTTCATTCCACTTGAAGTCCTCATAATAAAATTCCACTTCGACAATTTCCCAATTTCCATCACGCTTATCTAAATAAACGAAAAAGCCCGCTCGCTCAGAAGCTAGATGGTCGTTGTTTTCCTTTGAATATTTATCAACCCTTAGTAAAACATCGACTTTATTTTCCGTGACTCCATGAACAAGGACACTTTGATTATATTGAGAGTTCAAAGAATTCATATAGTCATAGTAACCTCGAATTCTTTCTAACGCAGTAGCGGGTATCGTTAACTGGTCAATGGTTCCCTGCTCAATTTCGGTTAACATTGCTTCTACCAATTGAACTTGCGTTTTAAACGCTCCAGATCTCTGATTTGCCGGAACATCCGGTTTTCCTATTAACTCAGTTGTAAATAACAAGACTAAGATCGACATAGCCACAGCTGTTAAACCATATCTAAAAAAATGATGTGAACGAGTCGGTTTTGTAAACTTTTTGCTCGCAACTCTTTTTCTAACATTGTTACGATGTTCCTCTGTAAAGTGAGTCCCTTTATGGGTCGTTGAATCCATCGCCTTACGAAGACTTTTCAGTTTATTTTCCATTCAACTCACCCCCCTCAATCACATTTTTGAGTTTCATCCGTCCGCGATTTAACCTTGTTTTAACCGTGTTACTATTGAGTTTTAACATTTCACTAATTTCTTCTATCGATAATTCCTCATAATAAAAAAGAATAATAATTTCGCGGTATTTAATAGGGAGCGATAGCACACACATCGATAGAGTTTCGTCTTCATCACGCTTAATTAAGTTCATTTCAGGTGACAAATCTCTCGTTGTGAATAAACTAAATAAATTAGAGTTAACTACGACTTTTTTGAAAAGTGAACTTCGTAAAACATCCTTGCATTTGTTAATAGTTATTCGAAAAAGCCAAGCTTTTAGCGATCTGATCGTATCTATTATTTCAAATTGCTCATAACAAGTAACAAATACCTCCTGAACGACATCTTGAGCCATACTCCAATCTTTTAAATAGTTATAGGCTAACTTTGTAAGTCTCTCAGCATACTCATCCATGACTTCTTCTAGCCATGCATCTTTATCTACAGGTTCACCCCTGTCCTGATAATCGAGATTATTCAATTTCCTCTCACCTCATTTTTCTATTACCCCTAAGACGAAAAACTAGAAAATAAGTTTCATTATCTTAAAAATTTATTAACAATTCCTCTCACCACGTTTTTTCTATGAGTACCACAAAATTCGATCGACAAAAAATAACGAGCTAAGATTAGCTCGCGTCAATGAGGTTCACCAACATAAATCAACCGGCGTACGACTATTAGACCGCTCTAGTATGATATTATCCCAATTTCATTCAGCCAATCGATACTTCTTTTTGCGGACTGACGCCATTGACTACTCCATCAACCTTTTCCCTAAAGAAAAACCTTCAAACAACCGGCCGCCATACGGTTCTAATGCTTCATCAACTAGTTTCACAACCTCAGTTTTAATGCCGACTGTATAAAATTCATCAAATGCCTGAAAAAACCGTACTGCAAAAGGTTCATTATATTGTTTGAGCGCCCGTATCCTCAACTTAGAGGCACCAACCCAATGACCGTTCGTTCTTAAAATAAATTCGCTTACTAGTTCTACTAAAGTGTTCGCAATCAATACTTCCTCGGCTCTATTAGAAGCACCAATAAAATCGTCTAGTGCATCTGTGATAAAATATCTTTTTAATTTTATCGTCTCTTCAGACCATTTTTCTGGACCGATCGCTAAAAGTTCATTTGCTTCTTTCCTTATGTTTGAAACCATTCCGTTGTCTTTTAGCGTGATTCCTTCTGAGACCATTCGCGGTAAAGACGGTCTCGCTCTTTGGCAATCACTTTTGAAAAAATCTTGATAAGAACTAAAATTATGTACAAAAACTTCGATTGGCCAATTAAATGCAACGATTGATTCCCTATAAGAAAAAGGCTGTTCCTGATCAAAAATGATAATGTCCAGGTCAGAGCTGTCTGTTGCCTCACCACGAACCACACTTCCAGCCAATATTGCCACATCGCAATCCGGAAAATACCTATTGATAAACCTTTTTGCTGCTTCAATTGGCTCTAACCTATTTTTTAACTCCATGATATCACCTCTGTGTAATCCTTTTTACATGAAACGACGATGGTTAGTCGTCGTTTGACAGCTGTTTATTAAAGAAATCCTCTTAAAGAATGCTGTTTCTAATTGAGCAAGCTGTTGCGGTTGTACTTCCTTCTTCATCAATGCGCCGTTTACTTATTATTCCACATCCCATTGGAAAGTCCCTGCTTCTGCTTTAACATAGCTTAATTTACTGATGTATTGTTAATTGGCTCATCTCGTACAGTTTGTGGCTTTAATAAAAGAAAAAAGAAGGAAAAAAACTACTTTTTGTAGTATCTTTATTTGTGGTGTTTGTTCACTTAAAAAGGTAAACCAAAATTAGTTTCTTATCTGGTTATCCTTATAAGACGAACGAACAGGATTTTTTCAGAAGTTTTTTAGTAAATAAAGGTAATTTGGAGAGGGTGACCCGATGAAAAAAATTTTAGCCATCAGTGTTGTAGGTTTGGTAATTGCTCTATTGGCTTATGCGCTTGTACCTGGTTTCATAGACGAGATACAAGCGAGGAATGCTGTTAAAGGTGTTTTAGACAATGTGATTGACCAAAACTATAATGAAGCGTTTGAAAGTGTTTATTTTTATGATAAAGCGTCAGATTTAGAGCCAGTCATCTCGTATGAAGAGGGTAAAAAGAAATGGATTCAACGAGTAAAGGATTTAGCGGAACAAGGTATTTATCTTGTTGATTACAAAAAATTACGAGTTGATCTAGATGACACATATCCAGTGGGCACAGTAGATTTAGTCTTCATAGAAAATGGCGAAAAGAAAGTAAAAAAAGGTGTTCAATTGTGGTTCGCCGAGAGAGATAATAAATGGAAGTTAGGAAATTTAAATTATCGTTACGATGACATTGAAGAAGAATGGGAATATGCTTTAAGTGGGAATTTCAACTAACGGATAAAAAAAGGAACAACCTTGGATCACGAGTTTGTTCCTTTTTTGTAGTCATCACGGTATAATTTTACATAAAATACGTCATCGCAAAATACGCTAGCAAACAAAGGATTGAGCCTGCTAAAAACGGACCAAATCTTAAAGTTAACTTTTCGTACTTTGGTATATGCGTGCCTCCAGATGCCTGAAAAGCTGCAAGTTCTTGTTTTTTCGATAACATATCTCCCGAAGAACTTATTAAAAAAGCAAAAAACACGAAAAATGTAGCACCAAAAAACATCATAGTTAACAAGCTTATATTAAAGTAAAATGCTAAACCAATTAGTAAGCCTAGTTCAAGTGCTAAAACAAGCAATACTAAAGCAATATATCTTACCAATGAACATCCCTCCATTTCACTCGTTTTCCACTTACATATACGATTAAAAAAACAGAAGGTTTCAGAAAATTTCAAATTAGAGGCAATAACCTTGTTTGTAAGTCTTATCCACATAAAAATGTCCACCCCACATGAACATTTTTATTGTTTTTGTCCATTTAGGGTGCCAGGCACCTTAAATAATTTAAGGTGCCTGGCACCTAAATGGATGTGGAACCCTAAAGCCATTTGATTTTCGGTTCGGTTTTCCCGACAATTCGTGCGATGTTTTCACGGTGTCTGTAGAAAATGAAAACTAGAAGGAATAGGGTCGCCAAGGCTGCTGCTATTTCCCCTTGCCAAATGATAATTGCATGAAAAATTACGGTTGAGATCATTGAAGATAAAGAAACAATTTTGGTTAGCTTTAGAAATAGTAAAAAACAAACAAACATAATTAAAAACAACACGGGGTCTGCGATTAACAAAACTCCTCCTGAAGTTGCCATTGCTTTTCCACCTTTAAACTGCGCGAAAATAGGATAGCAATGGCCAATCACTGCAGGAATACCGATAATTAGGGGATTGAGGTCACTCCCAAACAGGATCGGTAGACTTGCAGCAAGCGACCCTTTTAAAACATCGCCAAGGGCTACGATCAGCCCGGCCTTTTTCCCTAAAACACGGAACGTATTTGTACCGCCAAGATTCCCACTACCATGTCCTCGAATATCGGTTTTATAAAACACTTTCCCGACAATTAACGCAAACGGAACTGAACCTAACAAGTAACTCGCAATTAGAAATAATATTAATAGAATATAGTCCATTTTTATTTCCTCCTTCCCACTTATTAATATGATAGTTAAAATATTCTAAATTATGAGAACCTTTTTAAATAATATAAAGGAAATTATTCATAGAATCTATAATATTGTAATAGATTGTTAAAAAGAATAGTTGGGAGGATATTTATGAAGAAAATTGCATGGGTCACTGATAGTTCTGCTTACATTCCTAATGACTTTTTTGGAAAAGAAGACATCTATTCCGTTCCGCTAGTTTTAGTATTAGATGGACAAGAATACCGTGATGGAGTAGATCTTTCAGAGGAAGAGTTGTACCCTAAATTAAAAACGTTCACTACTCCACCTAAAACGTCACAACCTGCAATTGGTGATTTTGTCAGTTTGTTTCAACAGTTAAAAGAAAACTATGACGCAGTCATCGCTGTTCATATCTCTAGAGCCTTAAGTGGCACTATTTCATCGTGCGAACAAGCAGCAGAAGTCGTTGGTCTCAACTTTAACATTGTTGATTCGAAGATGTTATCATATCCTCTAACGGGTTTAATAGAAAGAGGCATCACTCTCAATAACCAAGGAATAGAAATTGAAGAAATCGTTCAAAAATTACAAGCGATAGCTAATAGTGTTGAGGCCTATGTATTAGTAGGTAGTCTTGAACAACTTCAGCGCAGTGGTCGATTGACAGGACTTCGTTACTTAATAGGGAGTCTATTAAATATAAGGCCGATTATTACATTTGAGGATGGAAAGTTAGGCATTTTTGAGAAAAAAAGATCAGATGCCAAGGCAACTAACCGAATTTTTGAAATGCTAGACCAAGCGATGCAACGGTCTTCATTAAACGAGATCTATATTTTACATGCAAATGCCGATCAAAAAGCCTTGGAGTGGAAAGAAAGAATTCTTCAATCCTACCCTGATCACAAAGTGTTAATTGGCCCATTATCTTCAGCTGTTACGCTTCACGCCGGCGAAGGAACAATTGGTTTAGCATGGTTTAACGAATAATTAAATAGTTTAGCAATATTGGAGATAACCAGTAAATGGTTAGAAAAGGTTTTGAATGTTTAACCATTTGCAGATCTTTGTACCCAATATTGCTGACTTTTGTTACATATGGAACGATACAATAGCTAGCAATCCGCTAAAATTTCTGTACCTCATATTTACGAAGACTGCTACTAGGTCAGTAACTACTCTAAAGTTTCTCCTCGTTCTTCCAAAAAACCACTCATTAACGCATTGGAAATGCTCAAAGCTTGTTCTCTAGTATCCACTGGTGCAGTAATCATTAGACCATCATAAGCCGACCATGTCCCTCCAAAATCCTCACCATTATCTTTATTGAATTTTACAATTGTTAACTGGGTGAAATCTTTGTTTATAAAGATAAAACCATAGGAATATAACCGCGGCACTGCATTTTTAACAGATGAGTAGACTATACTCGCGAAATAATCATCTTTAAAGATATTATCATTAAAGACAAGTTCCAACGTTCTTTCTTCTAAAGGAACAGGGATATCTTCCCCTTCAATATCGATTGTACCTTTGAATGTTCTCTCACCCGTTAGACTCTTCTTAAACTTCCCATCAATTTTTATAGTTACCTTTTCTACAAATTCTTCATTCCCTAATTGATATGAGACGCCTTGTAGTGTGTGTGAATGTGTTTTTGGAAACGTGTACCAAACCAATGATAAACCAACTATCAATAAGATAGAAACCACTATTATTTTTCTCACTTTCTCACTCTCCTGCGATTGAGAATACTAGCCTAATTCCCTCGTTAACCTATGGAATGCGCAGTTGTTAACTACCTAATTGAAAAAGATTTCACCAGTTCCTCTAAAACAAAATTTTCTCGGTGTATCCATCTTCGTTGCTTTGAGTACCTTATGACTTCTTTGTTTTTAGTAATCGCATCCGCAAATTCAACCCAGTGAGGTGTAAATTCTTGCTCTAGTTCATACTCATCTAATTGTTGACTACCTTTTTCTTTATTTACTAATTCACACAAATAATAGTGTGATGTCATTTCGAAGACGGCACTTTTGTCGTATTCATCTATCATTCTTTCAGTAACAATACCGACTTTTTCACCAACAATCACATGACGATAACCTGTCTCTTCTGTTACTTCACGAGTGAGTGCTTCAAGATGATTTTCATTTTTCTCGACACCACCACCAGGGAATTTATAATCGCCAAAATTAGATTGAACGAGTAAAATTTTATCGCCTTGAATGATGACTGCTCTCACCGCTTCTCTATATTTTATCCGAGTATCTTTTACTTCCTGTATTCCTATTACTTCATGAAAGATCATAGCTACACTCCAATCTGGTGAAAAACGTAGTTAACCTACCGTTCCCATACAAGTAATAAGTAACCCTGTTTTTCACCTTCAATATAAACTTTTTTTATGTTTGTAAAATTTTCGTTAATCGTAATTTCGAAATCTCCTGAAGGGTTTCTACTACTCACTAGAGTCGTATATTTGAGCTGCAAATAGAGCGAATCTCCTTCAATTTGATAGTCAAAACCATTGTAACCATTGGCGCTATTTGTACTACTACCGACAACATTTATTTCATGATCACTTACATCTATCGAACTTATTGCAACATTTAGTTCATTATGGGTAACATTAGTCAGATATAGATAACCACCAACTAACACAATGATTAAGATACTAGTTATGATAGAAACATATGTAATCACCATATTTCTAAGTTTCTTAAATGGTTTTTTGGCCTCTAGCCCCTTTAGTTTTTCACTTTCGTTACCTAGTGGAAGTTCGTCCTGCATTGTTTTTAAAACAGTTTTACATGCATCACAAGATTGAATATGTACATCTAACAGTTCTCGACTCTCTTTACTACAATGATCATCAATATACAATGGAAGTAAGTCTTGAACCACTTCACATTTTATCGTCATGATCAGTCCCCCCTTCTTTAAGTTTCATTTTTGCCCGATAAAAGGTTACTCTAGCCCAGTTTTCATTTTTACCTTGAACTTCGCCTATTTCCCGAAAACTTAACTCACCTAATGATCGTAAAAGGAGAACCTCTTTATATGGCTCATTTAGTTGATGTATTTGACGGAATAAAGAAATTTTATCCTCGGATTTAATGAGCTCGGTTTCAGGAGAAATAGAACAACTTTCTTGAGACTGAAGTATTTGTTGCTTTTTGTTCTTTTCCACATACTTATAGTAGGAATGCTTGGCTATTTGACATAACCAGACCGACATTTTGCACTCACCGTTGTATCTATGAATAGATTTTACAGCTTGATAAAATGTCTCTTGTGTTAATTCCTCAGCTAAATCAGGATCACGACAAAGGCACATCAGGTATTTAAACACTTCATTGGCATAGTGGTTATATATATTGGAAATATCGCCCAAGGCTTCCCCTCCCTTCACTCCATATATCCGAAAAAAAGTGATTTCGTTACATTAAATAAAAAATTTTTTATAAAGTTAAACCGCCATCACTGGCGGCTATGGATAACACCTCTATTTTCTGTTCCGATATCTGTTAACGTATAGAATGGAAGCTGTAAGGAGAAAAGCTACAGCTAAAAAACCTCCAACTACTAGAAACGGACTCTGCGAATTAATCGTACTCGTTGAACCGCCAAGATATTCTCCTCTTCTAATTGCCTTTACGTATGTTCCATTCTCTACTTGAACTGCAATTGCCTCATCAGTAGAAACATCTTTAATAGAATAATAGGTAGTCCCTTTCTTATAGGCATTTGAGAAGTTTCCTGGATAAGTTTCCATATCTGAATACTTCGTAACTTTTCCAATTTTACGATCTATTTCAGTTACAGGTTCATCTATCACTTCATACGTGTACCCTTCCCAAACAACTAATGGATAAGCCCACGAGGTGGCAAACGAATGACTTGGGGATACAAAAAAGATTAGTAGCGTAATTAAGCTAACATAACTAATGAAACGTTTATTGTTCATACAATTTCCTCCTTTTTTTGATTGAAAAAGGAAACTCCCCCGCAAATCGTGGAATTTATCCACCAATTGGTTCTGAGTAAAAAGATAACACGCCTATTAGGATAAGGATGAGTTGGAATAAAAGTCCAATGATGCTACAAATTAATCCAGCTGTTGCAAAGCTATCCCCATATCCATTCGTTCTTGCGATCTCTTTCTTTGCAGCGATTGACATAAAAATTCCAACAACACCTGATGGTATCCCTATCAATGGGACAAAAATCGAGACAATACCAAGCGTTAAAGCTATTATTGCTAGTCTATTTGTTTCTGGTCTTTCATTCATTTTCAGTTCTCCTCTCCAATATATTTAATAACCCATTCCTTTTTATTACTAATACTAATTAATCATTAACCATTGTCTTAAACGTAATTCATATGTTCAGAAATTTTCATCCTTAAATGCCTTTGATTTCATAGTCTGCTCGCCTTTAAAATAATTGCAATGGGATTTGCTAATGACACATAACCTCTTATTTTTCTTGAAGCCAAAAGCTATGTCCTAGAATGACCTCTACTGATTCCATTCCATAGTAATCAACTACAAACACTTCATTGCGAATTCGTGCAATAAATGAAGACACAACTTCATCATCTTTAAGCCATAACTCATCAAATTGTGGATCGTTTACAAGCTCATAAGCGCCATGATAGTTCGTGTTTTGTTCGACTATGCTACTTACAAACATTTTTGCAAGCCACTCTGTTCTTACTTTATACCTTTTCGACCAAATCGATGGTTGATACGGACCAACTCCATTCAACCAGCCCTCAGCACTTTGGTGTAATTCGTACTGCTTAGGAACGAGAATACTTGAGTTTTCTGAATATCGATCTCGATCATTTCTATATTCAATATCACTATATCCTTCTTTTTCAAGAATCGTCGAAAGTGTAACGACGGGAACATAATCTTCTGGAATTGCTTGATAACGATCGGAACTTCCTAAGCCAATGAAACTAGTAACTATGAAAATCGAAACAATGATAATAAAATTAACCACAATAAATTTACGCCTCTTTAACTTTTTTTTGTAGTTACTATTGTGATTCAATCCCTTTCCTTGCCGTAACTTTTTCATTAGTATTGAAATGCGATAAACACCTAAATACATATGTAAAATAGGGAAGCATATGAATGTAGCAATCAATAATTGAAGTGCAAAATAACTATCAAGATAATTATTAACCAGAAAATTTTGAAGAAGTTGCCATTGGAACACGAAATAACATAATACAAGCAACGTTCCCAGTAAAGCACGATTAATTACACTTCTTTTTAGAATTGCTAATGAGTCTGCGTGTTTTCTGGAGTCAGGATAAATTTCTTGTATTTCAGGATCTTTTCCTTCACAAAAAACATGAAGATATCCCCAAGAACCGATATACTGCCAACCTAAATCTAGATTTTCTTCAAGCTTACTCTTTTCAATTAGCTCATTGATTTTAAAAGTATCACAACGGTATTTTTTTTGTTGGGGCTTACCCTTTTTAAATATAGCGCGTCCAAATCGCAATTCTGATAAATGCCACCCTTGTAGGGCCATATCGGCAAACCACGTCTCTAATTCCTCAATCTCCCATACATCCAACCACAACCTTTTGGTTTTCGTTTCTGTTTGCATTCGACTTATCCCCTCGTGTGTGCTTTACCATATTTACAACCCTGATTTTGTATACGAATTCGAAATTTTACAGATCGATTCGAATTTGAAACCTTCCCCAATTCAACGGGGTGGACATTAAATCTGCTTCAAATGAAATAATATGCCCGCAAAACTTAATCAAATAAATTGTCTATATAATCATAATCAATGGAACGATCTTTAGCGGTGTAGAAAAAGCCCTTGTAACTAATCTTATCCGATGAATTAATAATTAGTTCCTTCACTGCTTTTCCTTTTTGATTGTAAATCGTTGTTCTAAAGCTATACCCCAAATAACCAAAGGATGATTTTCCTTTTTGAAATGTCACTCCGTTTAAATTATTGATCATATAGTCAATATCCGCTCTATTCGTGATATCAATTGAATTTCCAGTGCCTCCATTAAACACAGTTATTTTTGAGACTTTCTCTGGCTCGATGCTCACCACACTATGTGGTATATATGTAAGTCCAAACCATAAAACTAACAGTAAAGTAATTACTAGTGTAATCCATCTTCTTATTTTGTTTTTCAACAACCAGATGAACACAAACGTAAAAACTATTAAAAGTAAAAATATAAGAATAAAAAAAGCGATATTCAAACAACATCCCTCCAAGTTTAGTTATCTATCTCTTTATATTCTCCCCACAAAAATTCTGTTTCCTTGACCAGAAGGTAAAAGCATATTAAATGTAGATCTGTCTAATTCCACTCCCCTAAAGAAAATCAAACTGGTTTGCTTAAGACAAGTTAAATAATTACCAATTAATCTTAACATAAATTACCATTCAATTAATACATAAAAAAAAGCTCTACTCATAGTGAGTAAAGCGATCTTTATGTGAGTTTGTTAAATAGCTAGTTTTCATCTTTCGAAGCAAGTTTTCGACTTATTAATAAAAACACTGTAATTAAAATAAAGGCAACAAGTGCTAAAAATGGGATCGTAATAAAACCAAACCAATTAATCCAGGCGACGTCACAAGGAATCCCTTTTGAACACGGTTTTACAGTTGCGAATCCCGGTACTTTTTCAAGCAAATAATGATAGAAAGCAATCATGCTACCTATGATCGAAAAAGGCAATGCATACTTCGTTATTTTTGTTTCATTTGTAAAAGCTGCAACACCTAGAATAATCACTAATGGATACATCGCAATCCGCTGATACCAACAGAGTTCACATGGAAGAAAAAAACGAATTTCGCTAAAATATAAACTTCCAAATGTGGCAATCATTGAAACAAGCCAGGCGAAATAAAGAAATTGGACCGAACGTTTGACGGACATTAATTTCCTAATCCTCCTTCAATAAGCTCTTTAATCTTGTCATAATCAAATGGATTTTCAACCATTGTTCCATTAATTATAATACTTGGGGTTTGATTCACTTTGAATTGATCCACTAGTTGGTCATCAAGAAGCACTGCGTCTTGATACGTCATATTGATGATATCCTCTTCAAGTAGGGCTAAGTCAATGTTTGGAGCAGAATTTTGCGCAACTTCCATTATTTTTTCGACTGTAATCCAAAAGTCATCATGACTTTGCCGAGGTGGTTGTTCTTGATAAAGTGCTTTGTTAAAGGCCCAAAAGGCTTCTTGGTCTTGTTTCCATATCGCCTCTCCTGCTAGCGACCCTAAAAAGGATTCGTCTCCATGGAATAGTACATTTATATAAGAAAATCTAATTTTTCCTGTATCAATGAAATCCTTTTTTAATAGAGGAAAAATAGATTCATTCCATTCTCTACAAGCTGGGCATTTATAATCGCCAAATTCAACAACGGAAACAGGTGCATCAAGGTCACCAAGTGTTGGTTGATTTTCAATAGGAGGGTGACTTGCTAAGGCAACATCTCCGCTTTTATTGTTCTGAGAATGATCTAAAACAACAATTGCACTTACTAAAATAAATATGGCGACGGTTATTAAAATTAATGGTTTCATAGGATTACTACTTCTTTTCGACATGTTCCACCTCGATCTTTTATTATCAAATAGAGCGTTTAATTGCTGTATCACGTCTCACTATTATACTACTAAATTAAAAAATCTTGTATAAAATGTTATTCAATACGAGTGTAAAATTGTTTTCTATTTATCTACTATTCTTTCGTTCGTAATAACCTCAAGCTATTTACCGTTACAATTAAAGTAGCACCCATGTCGGCAAAAATTGCCATCCATAGTGTTAGCCATCCTGGAATAATCAATAGCAGAGCGACGATTTTAATGCCAATCGAAAACGAAATATTTTCTTTAATAATCCGCAACGTTCTTCGACTTAAACGGATCATAAAAGGTAGTTTACTAAGATCATCGGCCATTAAGGCAATGTCGGCCGTTTCTAAGGCAGTATCTGTTCCTGCACCTCCCATAGCTATCCCAACTGTTGAAGCAGCTAATGCAGGTGCATCATTAACACCGTCACCGACCATCCCAACACGGCCACCTTCAGATCGAAGCTTTTTAATAAAAGCTAATTTTTGTTCTGGGAGTAATTCGGCGTGGATTTCAGTTACACTTAATTTCTCACCGATTGCTTGTGCCGTATTTTGATTATCACCTGTTAACATAATTGTTTTCTGAATGCCAATTTTGTGTAATTTTTCAATGACATCCTTACTTTGCTTACGAACTTCATCAGCAACAGCAAACAATGCTAATATCTTACGTTCAGATTCTAAAACCATAACTGTTTTCCCTTGCTTTTGAAGTGAGTGAATTTTATTTAAGACATCAGTTGTCATTAAGTCATTAAACCAGCCTGGGCTACCAATCGAGAATAACTGCTGATTAATCGCTCCTCTTACACCTTTACCTGTAATAGAAATAAATTCATCTACTTCAATTGAAGTAAATTCGATTTGTTCTGTAGCTGCTTTTCTGACTATTGAAGAAGCTAAAGGATGCTCAGAGCCTTTTTCTAAAGCAGCGGCAATCGCTAAAATTACATGTTCATCAATTTCACTCAGATTGACAAATTCAGTAACTTCAGGAACCCCTCTCGTTAATGTTCCCGTTTTATCAAAGGCGATCGTTGAAAGTGTCGCCGATTGTTCTAAGTGAACTCCACCTTTAATTAGTACGCCATGCCTTGCTGCATTTCCAATCGCAGTAACGATCGCGACTGGCGTTGAGATAACTAAAGCACAAGGACAACCTACGACTAACACAGCTAACCCTCGGTAAATCCATTCTGCCCATTCTCCATTCATAACGATTGGCGGAAAGATTGCTACACCCAACGCAAACACCATAATCGTCGGCGTGTAATATTTCGCAAAACGGTCAACAAACGCTTGTGAAGGTGCCCGTTCAGCTTGAGCTTCTTCGACTAGATGAATGATTTTGGCAATCGTTGTGTCTTCTACGGTTTTTGTCACTTTAACTTCAAGTAACCCCTCTCCGTTAAGAGTCCCTGCATACACTTCATCTTTAATCGCTTTTGCAACTGGAACTGACTCCCCGGTAATTGCGGCTTGATTAATAGAAGAAGTTCCTTTGACGACAACACCATCCATCGCAAGCTTCTGACCAGGCTTTACAATCATCACATCTCCTACTTCGATCTCTTCAACTGGAATAACGATTTCTTCAAGTCCACGACGAATGAATGCTTCCTTTGGGGCAATGTCCATTAACGAGCGAATGGACTGCCGCGCTTTTTCCATCGAATAGGTTTCAAGTGCTTCGCTTATCGCAAACAAAATAACAACTGCCGCACCTTCACCCCATTCACCAATCCCACCGGCACCAATAATTGCAACGGTCATTAACGTCTTCATATCAAATTGGAGACGGATTAAATTTAGCAAACCGATTTTTAATAGATTATATCCCCCTATTAAGATCGAGCCTGCAAACGCCACGGTTGAAATAACATTTTCCTCACCAAGCTGTCTACCAATGAACCAGCCCGCAATAAGGAAAAGTACCGCTAAGATCACATTCCAATGCTTTATATAAAAAGGTTTCTTTTCTACCTCAAAACGTTGATTTTCCGGAATGATTTTCAGATTTTCAAAAGCACCCGCTTTTTCAAGCTCAGGAATAGAAACATCTCCTATTACCGTCAACTTTGCAGCACCGAAGTTAACCATAGCATCCTTAACGCCACTAATATTTCTTACATTCCGCTCAAACTGAGCAGCACAACCAGCTCAGGAAAAACCCTGCACTCTATAGACTAATTTCTGTTCGGACTGCTTCATTTATTTTACCTCCATACTATGAATAAACGCTAACTCAATTAGTTGACGGACATGATCATCATCTAACGAGTAAAAAACTAGCTTCCCTTCTTTTCGGTATTTAGCTAAACCTTGGTTTTTTAATAAACGTAAATGATGCGAAGCTGTAGCCGTCGTACAGCCAACTATATTGGCAACATCACAAACACATAATTCATCTTCTTTGGATAGAACATACGCTACCTTAATACGAGTATCATCAGCCAAGGCTTTAAAAATTTGGGCAACCGGAAGAGTTTTTTGTCGCTCTAAATCAGCTTTTCGAATTGCAACCTTCTCTTCGTCAAAACAATACACTTCACAGACATCATCTTTTTTCCTCATCAACTTACCCCCTCATTCAAACGTTCATTTTAATGTTAGTTTATCTCCACCTATTCTAACAGTCAAGTGATCGTTTGAATATTAATTAAATATATGTCTGTCTAATTCAATTTGTTACCCTGCAAGACTCTAGGGAAGTTCAGCATGCAAATAAATAAGGGACAGTCCCCCCTAAACAGGTACTGCCCCACTTCCCTCGATTTACTTTTTTACCCCTGCCGCAAAGAATGGACCATTTATGGTCATCGTCGATATAATCCGAGCGATCTCTTGTGGTGACTCACCTCGATCACTATTTAGCCATTCTTGAATAACACCTATATGTGCTGAAGCAATATAAGAAATTAAATATTCTGGTGGGACAAGAAGGTTATCCTGCTTAAAAATAGAATTCTTGTTATTATCAAATAGGGCTTTAAGCATAAATACTTTTAATTTTGTTTGGAACGATAAGTCACCTTTTGGACCCAATAAAGCTTTCATAAGTCCTCTATTTTGGTTTATGAATTCAAAAAATGGAATAAGAATGGTAAATGGCAATGTATTCGGAGAGTTTGTTTCTAAATCTGCAATGACTATTGGAATGTTTTTTATAATCTTGTTTTCCATTTCTTTGACCAACTCTTCCTCGCATTTGGTCATTAGATCGTACTTATCCTGATAATGGCTATAAAAGGTACCACGGTTGATTTTTGCCTTAGTTGTTATGTCTTTAACGGTAATCGCCTCAAAACCTCTTTCTTCTATTAATTCTATCAATGCATTTTTAATAGATTCTTTTGTACGAATGACACGTAAATCCGAACTCATATCCCTCATTCCATTTCCTTTTTAAATTTTTTTGAACACGATCATCGATAGTGTCGGTTAAACGACACATCCTGTCTTTTTGATTATTGTATAGCTTTTAGTCAGAAATTATAATTTATGTATGCAACAAAACGACGCGTTGTTTATTATTTTAACTGAAAATATAAAGGAGTGAAAAGAAATTATTTGATACATCATTATCGTTCTTATGTTTGTTGAGGAGGAAACTACGATGAATATTCAGGTCTTGCATGTCAGTAAAACTTTTGATAAAAACCAAGTCATAAAAGATGTTACGTTCACGATTCCGTCAGGAGAAATATGTTGTTTGCTTGGCCCTTCTGGTTCGGGAAAAACAACATTAATTCGTCTGATGATTGGCGCAATTTCTACTGATCAAGGGTCTATTCAATTCGAAAATGTACTTATGCCAAATATAGAAATGTTAGAAAAGGTTGGATTTATGCCTCAGAACGATGCGTTATATGACGATCTATCTGCCGAAGCCAATTTGAACTTTTTTGGAGGACTTTACCATATTGATAAAGGTAAATTGGAAAAGCGTATCGATGAAGTACTGACAATAGTCAATTTAATAGAGCATCGAAGAAAATTGGTAAAACATTTTTCTGGAGGTATGAAAAAACGACTTTCGCTTGCTGCAGCAATACTACATTCTCCTAAAATATTGTTCCTAGATGAACCGACAGTTGGAATCGATCCCGTGTTACGTCGTAAAATTTGGGACCAATTTAAAGAAATTAAAAATTCTGGAACTACCATTATTGTTTCCACGCATGTGATGGATGAAGTGACCGAGTGTGATAAAGCAGCACTCATTTATAATGGCTCCTTGATTGAATTTGATACCGTTACAAATCTACTTGAAAAAACTAAAAACGGAAGAGTAGAGGAACTGTTTTTCATTGCTTCAAATGAGTCGAAAGGTGGTGCTGTAACATGATTTATCTAGCCAAACGTGTCATCCGTCAAACAATAAATGACAAACGAAGCGTCATGATGATCTTAGTTGCCCCACTATTGATTTTGACTCTTGTGTATTTTTTATTGGGAGATTCAGATTACGTGCCGACAGTAGGAATTGATAAAAATACGATGCCAGATGCTCTCGTTACTGCTCTGGAAGAACAAGATTTGAATGTATTAAGCATTACAAACAACGACGCCCAACATGCAAAAAACTATTTGAAAAACAATCATGATGTGGATGCCATTTTAACCATCTCACAAAGTTCGGGTATGAATATTACAATGTATGAAACTAGTCCTAAAGGGGCGAAGGCGGCAAGAGAGATCCAAACAGCATTGGCTGCCTTAAATCCTTCAGCAAAATTAAATATGTCCTATGTTTATGGGACACAAGGACAATCTACTTTCGATTCCCTCGGCTATGTGTTTCTTGCCTTATTCTCTTTTTTCTTAGTGTTTATCATATCAGGGATGGCACTTGTGAGAGAGCGAAGTGGCGGGACATTGGAACGGTTATTAATGACGCCAATTAAACGGTGGGAGGTTATTCTTGGTTATACGCTAGGATATGGTGTTTTTGCAGTAATTCAAGCCATTCTTATTGTTCTTTATTCTATTTATGTCCTGCAATTAAGTTCCGTGGGGAACATTGGTTGGGTTTTACTCACGATGGTTTTATTAGCCGTGACAGCCGTTTCATTTGGTGCTACGATTTCAATTTTTGCTAGTTCAGAACTGCAAGTAGTACAAATGATCCCGTTTACCATCATTCCACAAGTGTTTTTCTCGGGGTTGATTCCTTTAGACTTGATGCCTTACCACCTCGGAAATCTAGCTTACATTATGCCCATCTATTATGGCGCGGCAGCGATTAAAGGTGTCATGGTCTATGGTGATAGTTTCTTTCAAATTTGGCCTTATATTATCGGCTTAATCGCCTATGCATTACTGTTATACCTAATAAACACCCAAGCATTGAAAAAATTTAGGAAACTCTAGTCTTGCGCAATGGTGCAAACGATAAAAAACTTGTTCATTTACAACAGAATTATTTGTTGCGCAGTTTCGTTGTACTGCGCAACAAATGGCTTTGTTGTTTTTCGTTTTTCTTCTTCAACATACGCACTCCGTTAGTCAAAAATTAGAATTCTGTTCCTTCACTATCATTTAGACACTATTTTTAAATCATCACCGATAAGATTGGTTGCTTCATATATAACACCATTATCATAATTTATAATAGAAAAATGCCCGTTATAATAATCCCATACGGCTGAATAATTAGAATGATTAACAATACTGGCTTCCATTTTTCTGAATAACTTTATTGCTTCCTCCTCTGTCGGATGTCCTTCTACCATAATCCTAAGCTTAATATCACTCCCATCAAATGCAGCAGCAACAGTATCTACTTCTTCATATTCCCTAAATTCTTCTCGCCAATCGCTCAATGATTCACTGATGTCTATATCTGGCTTTTGATTACAACCAGTCATTAACAACAATAAAACAAAAGTAGTACATATAAAGCCTAACATGCATTTTTTCATTGTTTTCCCTCCATTTATACATCAAACTTATTCAAGTAAAGCATTCGTTTGTTTAAGTACATTATTTCACATAGTCACCTTTTATTCGTATGGGAATTCCCCCCACCAACCTTCATCGTTCTTTCTGTAATTAGCTGCTAATTCTTTGAACTGTTTATTCCTTTTATCGCTTCCGAATCCAACAGACACTCTTTTTAATGACGAATTTTTAAGTAATGGAGTATAGTCTTCAACGCTCATATTCATAGCAGACCAATGTGTAAACTCTACCAAGGAGGGGGCGTGTTCTAAACTACTTATATCCTTTAGCCCCTTCATGTTTTCTAATGCAACTTTTTTTAGTTTCACAAGCTCATTAAGGGATGGCATAACTTCAATGTTTGGCAACGATTGAAGGAACAGATATTGAAGCCCTTTTAAAGTTGAAATAAAGGAAATATCTTTTAGTCCTCTTATTTGCCATAGCTCTAAATATTTAATGTTATCCATACCTTCAATAGCAGAAAAATCTTTAATTCCGCCTAATTTAATATCTAAAGACCACATTCTTTCTAACGGCACTAAAAAATCTACGTTTTTAGTTGTGATAGAACTTAGAGTTAAATCTTCAATGTTTTTAAGCTCTTTAATGACATCAAGATTCTTAGTGTGACCTCCGTTAAATAGAGTTTTAAGCTGAGAAAACCTTTTAATAACTTCTAAGTCAGGCTTTTTTGAACTGGTTTGACCTAATATTAGTACTTCTAAAGTATCAGGAACTTTCGCCAGAATGTTAAAGTTATCAAGACTAAAAATACTCACATTTAGTTCTTTTAAATGCTCTAGTGTAGCTATATTATCCAAATTTTCTACTTCGCCATGACATTCAACATAGAATCGGGCAAGGTTAGGCATCTTTAAGAGAAATTTCAAATCGCAAACTTTACTATAAAAGCCATATGCACGAAGCACAACATCATCACGGATTGAGAAGAGTATGTTATCTAATATTTCAAATGTACTGTCTTCAATAGGCTCTGAAAACTGAATCACTTCTAACCCTTTATTATTTGCGAGTTCATTAACCTCCTTTTCTGAAAGGCTATTTTCAATTTGTACCCTACCTTTACTAAATTCTTTAAACACAAAACCACCTCCATAAAACTCATTAGTTGAAAATTTGGCTAATCTTAATTAGTCATTAAATATTGACTATCAACATTAAACATTAACATGGTTACACAATAAAAGTTGCCGAAACGACAACCCCTTGTTCAGCTATTGCCTCCGTTACTAAAAAAAAGATTTTGTTACTGCCACCATTGTTTAACAGCAATTTTTTGTGACTTCTGATTTTTATCTATAATTTCAACCAAACAATCATATCTCTCTAATTCAGTACCTGAAAC
>NZ_JBKBWN010000030.1:0-23795 GCF_046314235.1 Anaerobacillus sp. | reverse complement strand
AGTCTAGTGGCGATAGCGAAGAGGTCACACTCGTTCCCATGCCGAACACGATCGTTAAGCTCTTCAGCGCCGATGGTAGTTGGGGGTTTCCCCCTGTGAGAGTAGGACGTTGCTAGGCACACAAAAACACATTCATTTGCGAATGTGTTTTTTGTATTTAGGATTAAAAGCTTAAATTAAAAATGAAAATTGTGCATCTGCGTCTACTCGTATTGCTTCGAAGTAAGCTTCCTCGGCGCAAAGCAGCACGAAGGAAACCAATGAAGTATTTCATGAAGTGGTTGAGGTCAGCAGCTTTTCTGCGTCTACTAGTCAAGTTTTCTTTCTATGAATTTTCATTGCTTTGTTTTATTTCCTTTTCAGTAAACATCTCGTTAACTTCTTCTAATTGCTTATGCTGATCAACGGAATCGCCAGCATAATAAGGTGTTGTATGAAAAATATCTTTGGAGTCAATATCGCTCCTAATTGTAACCTCTTCTTTATTTAAATATTCCTTTTTGGTATCATTCATGGTAGAAAACCTCCCAATAATTTTTCATCTTAGTTATACCCAATCCTTTTCCTAAAACTTAAAGAGTGGTAAAATTCTATTGTTATCTTTAAAAGATAGCGCCCACTGACTAATGGAGGCAAGTAAAATGACATTTAAATTTAGCACAAAAACAGTTCATTTTCAGAAAAAAGTTCAAGAAAAAAATGTTAGCAAATCCCAGCCTATATACCAAACGTCTGCTTTTTCATTTAATGATTTAGATGATATGGAAGATTTTTATCGAGGAAATAAAGAATACTTATATACAAGATACAGCAATCCTAATACAGATGATTTAGGAAATGGTGTTGCCCAATTGGAAGGTGCACCAAAGGGAATCGCTACATCCTCTGGAATGTCTGCAATTTTAGCAGGTGTGTTAGCAATTGTAAATCATGGAGATCACATTATTGCATCCGAAGACATTTACGGTGGTACATACCAACTTTTTGCAAATGAATTAAAAGATTTTGGTATTAATGTTTCCTTTGTAGCGATGAATAATCTAGAGGAAATAGAAAATGCTATTAATGAAAATACAAAGCTTTTATATTCAGAGTCAATTACAAATCCGTTATTAAGGGTGGAAAACTTATCTTCGTTAATATCATTAGCTGAAAAACATAACTTGAAAACAATGGTTGATAATACGTTTGCGACTCCATATTTAATTAAACCATATGAATTAGGGGCTGATCTAGTCGTTCATAGTGCTACAAAATACATTGGTGGTCATAGTGATGTAACTGCCGGAGTCCTTGTAGGTAAGGAAAGTTTGATTGCTAAAGCTAAAACAAAAGTGGTAAACTTAGGCTGTAATTTAAGTCCTTTTGAAGGCTGGTTAGCGTGTCGAGGCTTAAAAACTTTAGCAGTAAGAATGGATCGTCAAGTAAAGAATGCCCAGGCTCTGGCTGATTTTCTACGTGGCAATCCTTCAATTTCGAAAGTATATTATCCTAATTCAGTTTCTGAAAATGGAAATGGTGCTATTGTTTCAATCGATCTAGGTGAAAGCTGTGATTTAAATATATTCTTTAAATCTCTTCAATGGGTAAAGATTGTCCCAACTTTAGCGGGAGTTGAAACTTCAGTAACCTATCCTTTAGGAACTTCTCATCGATCAGTACCAGACGGCATTCGAAGTAAATTAGGAATTACAAAGGACCTTGTAAGAATATCTTTAGGCATTGAAGACGCTGAAGATATTATTAAGGCTTTTGAAGAAGCGATTGAACAAGCGAAGTTATAAGCAGAGTTTGCATATAGCTTCTGTATATGGTATTATAATTTTATATTAACCAACTGCAGAGTGCAGTTGGATATTATCGCGGGGTGGAGCAACGAGCATTACTTCTCTGAGCCCACCACGAGTTGTTTCGACGCATAATCAGCAGAGCAAAGCTAGTAGAGGAAGAAACAGTCTTTTTCTCGGATCAGGAAGTAAACTTTATAATTTATTATTATCGCGGGGTGGAGCAGTCTGGCAGCTCGTCGGGCTCATAACCCGAAGGTCGCAGGTTCAAATCCTGCCCCCGCAACCAAATTTTTTACGCTACGAGTTGTTTCGACGCATAATCAACAGAGCAAAGCTAGCAGAGGAAGAAACAGTCTTTAGCTCGGATCAGGAAGTAAACTTTATAATTTATTATTATCGCGGGGTGGAGCAGTCTGGCAGCTCGTCGGGCTCATAACCCGAAGGTCGCAGGTTCAAATCCTGCCCCCGCAACCAAACCATAAATATTTTGAATAAACATTATTGTAGGTTTTGCGACGAGGAGCAAAGTCTTTTTTATTTTTTTTTTTAATATTTGATGTTCATCTGTACGAGCAAACGTAATGGCGAAGGAGCAAAGATTAATTTATCCTTGCGCTTTTTTTATTTTAATGTGTCATGACTAGGTTTTTATCGGAAAATAAGATAAACTACTATATGATAACCTTAGTGATCCTAAGGTTTTTTCTTATGGATTTAGGTATAACAAAATAGAAGGCTTTTCTTGAAATATAGGGGTATGCCAGTTAGGTGTGAAAATTCATGATACGTGACGAATTTGAGTTTATTAATAAAATCAAATCTAAAGAAACTCAGCAACCATCTTTAATAAAAGGTATTGGTGATGATGCTGCGGTTTTTAAAAGTAGTCACATGTTTGATGAACTGATCTGTATGGATACAATGGTAGAAGGGGTTCATTTCACGAAGCAAACGATGACTCCTTTTATGCTTGGCTTTAAAGCACTCGCTGTGAATATAAGTGATATTGCGGCAATGGGTGGTATACCAACATATTATCTTGTTTCGATTGCAGTTCCTAAAGGTTGGACAGAAGAAGAACTTTTAGAGATATATGCTGGTATGTCAAAACTAGGTAAACAATACTCAATGGATTTAATAGGTGGGGACACGGTTTCATCACCAGGTGGCCTAATTATAACTGTGACTGTGTGCGGAAAAATTGAAAAAGGGACAAGTCTTTATCGCCATCAAGCTAGTTCAGGTGATATCATTTTCGTAGTTGGTCAATTAGGTGCGTCAGCTGCAGGTTTAGAGTTATTGTTAAAGCATGGTCTTACCCATAACTACTCCAGTACTGAAAAGCTGTTACTAGAGGCGCATCAACTGCCAATGCCTCAGGTCGCTGCAGGACGTCTTTTTGCTACTAGTGGTGAAAAAATATCTTTAAATGATATTAGTGATGGGCTTGCAAGTGAAGCAAATGAAATAGCCGAAGCAAGCAATGTAGATTTATTAATTGAGTTTGAAAAGATTCCTAGAAGCGACTATATAAAAGATTTTCCATTAGACGAACAAAGACGTTGGTGCCTTTTTGGAGGCGAAGATTATTTACTAGTGGGGACAATGTCTCAAGCCGCCTTTCAAAAAATTAGTGAGACTTTTAGAGAAAAAGCGATCATGCTAACTATAATTGGAGAAGTAACGATAGGCTCTGGAGATGTTTATATAACAGAAAATAATAAGAAAAAAAAGCTGCTAAAACAGGGCTTTAATCATTTTAATAAAGGTGAAGATAATGGAAAAATATAAAGTACATACATCGTCCCCTGAAGAGACAATGAAATTTGCCAACCGATTAGGTGAGCTTCTTATAGCAGGTTCGGTAATTACGTTAGAAGGTGACTTAGGAGCCGGAAAAACTCACTTTACGAAAGGGTTGGCGAAAGGGCTAGGGGTAAAAAGAACAGTGAATAGTCCTACTTTTACGATTATAAAAGAATATCAGGGTAGACTACCACTTTATCATATGGATGTGTACCGAGTATGTGAAGCTGACGAGGATTTAGGTTTTGATGAATATTTTTATGGTGATGGGATAACGGTCGTTGAGTGGGCAAGTTTAATTAACGAGCAGCTACCAAGAGAACGTCTTTCTGTAGAAATATACCATGCTGGGGAAGACAAAAGAGAAATTGTATTACATCCAATAGGAGAATGGTACAACAAATTATGTAAGGAGTTATTAAACTAATGAAAGTTTTAGCAATTGATACGTCTACTTATGTCATGGGTGTTGCTTTAGTAGAAGAGGATAGAGTAATTGGTGAGGTCATCACAAATCTTAAAAAAAATCATTCGATTCGGTTAATGCCGGCAATTGATGAATTAATGAAAGATGCAGGAGTTCACCCAAAAGAATTGCAACGTATTGTTGTTGCCCATGGTCCAGGGTCATATACAGGTGTAAGAATCGGCGTTACTACTGCAAAAACTTTAGCTTGGACGTTGGGTATTCCACTGGTAGGAGTTTCAAGTTTAGAGGCGTTAGCACAAAATGGACGGTTTTTTAACGGTGTAGTTTCACCCATCTTTGATGCTAGAAGAGGTCAAGTATATACTGGACTATATGAAAATCACAATGGTGAACTAAGGAGTATAGTTCAAGATCAAATTTGTCTTTTAGAGGATTGGGCAAGTCATTTAAATAGCAGCTATGAAAATGTACTTTTCTTAGGGAACGATATTTCAATTCACAAAGATGTTATAACTGAACAGTTAGGTAACAAAGTGCAATTTGGAGAATTTTGTGACCATAATGCCAGACCAAGTGAGCTAGCTAGACTAGGGATGAAAATAGAGCCTAATAACGAAATACATACGTTTACACCTAATTATATACGCCTAGCAGAGGCTGAAACAAATTGGTTAGCAGATCAAAAAAATAAGGTTTAGATAAGGTTGCTATTTCTATGGAAGAAAATTATGAAATCCGGTATATGTTAGAAGAAGATATAGAAGCTGTTTTAATAGTTGAAAACAATTCCTTTGCGACTCCTTGGAGCCGTACAGCTTTTGTTAACGAGCTAATTAATAATAAGTTTGCTCATTATCTTGTGATCGAGCACAAGGCCACAATTATCGGGTATTGTGGCATATGGGTTATTGTTGATGAGGCACATATTACAAATATAGCGATACACTCACTTTATCGCGGATTAAAGCTAGGTAAACAACTGTTAGTGCATGCTATAGAATTAGCTCGCACGTTAGGAGCAACAAAAGTAACTTTAGAAGTTCGCGTATCTAACCATATTGCTCAAAGCTTATATAGCAACTTAGGCTTCCAACCAGGAGGCATTAGGAAGAATTACTATACAGATAACCAAGAGGATGCTCTTGTCATGTGGGTGGGTTTATAATGGATGATAAACTGATTTTAGCAATTGAAACTAGTTGTGATGAAACTGCAGCTGCAGTTATTAAAAACGGTAAGGAAATATTAGCAAATGTTGTTGCCTCTCAAATTGAGAGCCATAAACGCTTTGGTGGAGTCGTACCAGAAATTGCATCGAGGCACCATGTTGAACAAATAACGATCATAATAGATGAGGCGATGCAAGAAGCGAACATCTCGTTTAGTGATTTATCTGCAATCGCTGTTACAGCAGGACCAGGTCTAGTAGGTGCGTTATTAATTGGCGTGAATGCTGCAAAAGCTTTAGCATTTGCTCACGACTTACCACTTATCGGTGTTCATCATATTGCCGGACATATTTATGCTAATCAACTTATTACTGAACTTAAGTTTCCATTGATGACTCTTGTAGTGTCTGGTGGACATACAGAGCTTGTTTATATGGAAGAACACGGAAGCTTTGAAGTAATAGGTGAAACAAGAGACGATGCAGTAGGGGAGGCGTATGACAAAGTTGCAAGAACTTTAAAGTTACCATATCCCGGGGGCCCTTACATTGATCGCTTAGCTGCATCTGGAACTCCAACTATTAAGCTTCCTCGAGCATGGTTGGAGCAGGATTCGTATGATTTCTCCTTTAGTGGTCTTAAGTCTGCCGTGATTAATACTCTGCATAACGCAAGTCAAAAAGGAATAGAGTTATCGAGTGAAGATCTTGCTGCAAGCTTTCAAGAAAGTGTTATTGAAGTTCTTGTAGAAAAGTCTAAGAGAGCAGCTCTAGAATATAACGTAAAGCAATTTCTCATTGCAGGTGGGGTTGCAGCAAATAAAGGGCTGAGAAGTAAGTTAACACAACATTTTGAGGAACTAGGCATCGAACTTGTAATTCCACCACTGAATTTATGCACAGATAACGCTGCGATGATTGGAGCCGCAGCCTTTGTAAAACTGGAAAAAGGACTTTTTGCAGGTTTTGATCTAAACGGTAATCCAGGATTTGATTTAGAAAAAGAATAATTGGAAAAACTGCCTTTATGCATGGCAGTTTTTTTGTGCATATGTAGCTAGAGTATAAGTCAATAGAGAACGTAGGTACTTATTAACAACTCAATTGTGGATAGTGTGGATAACTTCTAAAAAACGTGTCGAAATAAGGGGTATTAGTGTTAATAAACATTTTGGGGATAATTATGTGGATATTGTTAGTAACTTTCTTAAAACGTTTGTAAAATAGGGTTTTATTTGTGGGTAAAGTTGTTGATAATGTGGATATGTCAGAAAATTTACGTTTTATTTGTTTAGAGGGAGTTTATGAACATCTTAAAAAAAATCGTCTTTAGCTATTTAATTATTCTGTTAATAATTTGTGGAAAAACTACGTTTGCTGAGGAATTGGGAAAGAAACTTACAATAATTATAGTCCCAGACTTCTCTTTCCAAGAAGTGAAATGGTTGAAAGAGAATGGAGAACAGCAAGAGCTGTGGATGGCTGGGGGAATGTCAGCAATGAATATTCGTCCAGATGGGCATTATTCATATTTGAATAATATAGTTACTATCGCCTCAGGTACGCGAAGTTTAGGTGTTGAAGGTTGGAACGCTTACGTAAATGGGGAGGTGGAAAACAAAGAGGTAGTGAATGAGCTTTATCAACAATGGACAGGCAAGGTTGTTGATGATGGTGTTATATTTCATCCAATGTTACATAAGCTTGTGGATAAAAATAAGCAAACGACATATCGCTCCCAAATTGGTATCCTCGGGGAAACGTTAAAGGAGCATGGTATTGAGAGTTTTTTCATTGGTAATAGTGATGCTGGTTCTCAAAAGGTCCGTTATGGAACCTTGTTGACGATGGATCAAGAAGGTAGATCTGATGGGCTCATCCAAGAAGCTACAAAAAAAAGTGCGGGATCAGCTTCTGGAGTAGTAATGGATGTAGATTATATTATTGCAACATTATCCACAATTAATAACTCAGCAGACCCAAGCTTTACTGTTGTTGAATGGGGAGATTTGCACAGATTATATCAACAAAAAGGAAATATGACTGCAGAGTATTTCTTACAACAATATGCATTAACATTATTAAATCTAGAGACTTTCCTTAGTGAACTACTAAAGAAAGGTTATCCACAAAATGTTATGTTGTTATCACCAATGGTTCATAGTGATGCCTATCAAAATAAAGAAAGGCTTGCACCAATATTTTATTGGCAATCGACTGCAATTTCGGCTAACTACTATTTGCTATCGAGTACAACTAGGCAACCGTTTGTTGTCAGTAATTTAGATATTGCCCCAACAATCTTAGATTTTTATGGAATAAAAGATTTAGGTCACTTTTTTGGAAAGCCATTGCAAAAGAAAGCAGCAAGCAACTCAACCTTAGAAGAAGGATTATCAAAAATAGATTTGATGTTTCTTATTTTCAAAACTCGAAATGTGGTGTTATCAAGTTACATAACTCTATTAGTTATTTTATTAATCATGACAAGTGTGATTATTATGTTTCGCGATCAAAACAATACATGGAAACATGTCGCAAAAACACTACTAATTAGTGGCATTAGTTCTCCTTTGTTGTTATTACTTACACCTTATAGTCTCAACTACTTAGAACCAAACATATATTTACTATTATTGATTGTTTTAAGCTTCTTAACCGGGTTTTTAGTATTAAAATTCATCCCTAACCCAATTTTTTTTATCAGTATAGCACTGTTTATTACAATTACGGTCGACTTGTTTATCGGTAACTATTTTATGCAAAGGTCGTATTTAGGGTATGACCCAGTAATTGGCGCTAGATATTACGGGATTGGAAATGAGTATGCGGGTGTTTATTTAATTTCAGGATTGCTGCTACTAGAAAGCCAAAGAATAAAAAGATGGCTTTTGGTAACTATTGTCGGGATCACGCAACTATTTTTGTTGAGTTCGGCAGGTTTAGGGGCAAACGCAGGAGCAACACTATCGGCAGCGTTGATGTTCGGTTACTTTATTTATCGAGGCTATTTTCCGAAGGTTAATTGGCGTAAGTTTTTACTGATTTTTTTCGGTATTGTAGTCATTACATTAGTGTTGTTATTTCTGATGCAATTAAATAAACAAGAATCACATATTGGCTACGCCTTTTCGCGAATGTTTGAAGGTGATTTTCAATATATTATTGATACGATTAAGAGAAAATTAGAGATGAATTGGAAGATTTTCCGCTTTAGTAATTGGACCCAGCTTTTTGTTACGACATATCTATTAATTGCATTGTATTTGTGGCGTAAAAAGGAGATTGTTACTCGTGGAGTTCGTCGACTTTTAATTCAAGCAGGTGTTGTTGGTTCGGTTGCGTTACTATTATTAAATGATTCTGGAGTCGTTGCCGCAGCAACCTCAATGTTTATCATTGTTTGTACAAGCTATTATTGGGTATTGGATGAAGTTTAGAGTTAGCTAGAAAGAAATCTTTATAGTCACTCTAAACTCCATACTATATCCTTATGCCTCTAATTCAGCCCACTCATCCATTAGAGTATCAAGTTCTTGTTTGTGCTGTTCAATTTCGATATTCAACTGAGATACTTTATTGTGGTCATGGTAAACATCAGGATCACAGAGCGCTTCTTGTTTTCCTGCGATCGAAAGCTCTAATTTTTCAATTTCCACCTCGATTTCTTCAAGGCGGCGCTTTTGTTGACGTTCTTTTCGCTTTGCTTCTTTATCTTGTAAAAATGCTTGTTTAGACGGTTGTTCGTCTGTTTGCTGAACTTTCACTTCTTGTTGCTCTTTTAATTGTTTACGCTCGATGTTTTCTTGTTTTTTAGCAAGATAGTAGTCGTAATCACCAATATAATCAACTAAACCATCTTTAGTCATTTCAACGACACGACTTGCCATCCGATTGACAAAATAACGATCATGGGAAACGAAAAGGATTGTGCCAGGATAATCGATTAAAGCATTTTCAAGAATTTCCTTACTATCAAGATCAAGGTGGTTCGTCGGTTCATCTAAAATAAGAAAATTAGCTTTTTGCATCATTAATTTCGCTAAAGCAACTCGAGCTTTTTCGCCACCACTGAGATCAGATACGCTCTTTAATACATCATCACCGCTAAAGAGGAAGTTCCCTAGGATCGTTCTGATTTCCTTTTCAGGAGTTAGTGGATAGTCATCCCATAATTCGTAAAGTACTTGTTTATTAGAGTTAAGCTTTGCTTGTTCTTGGTCATAGTAACCAATCAGAACATTACTTCCATATCTTATTTGGCCAGCGAGGGGCTCTAGTTGTTTCGTAATAATTTTTAAAAGCGTCGATTTCCCGATTCCGTTTGGACCAAGGAGGGCAATGCTTTCAGAACGGTTTATCGATAAATTAAGATTTTTAAACAATGGACTATCATATCCTCCAGATAGTTGTTCGGTTCTAAGGACATCATTTCCTGTTTGTTTCATGATCTGAAACGAAAACCGAGCTGATTTTTCATCACCTTGAGGGCGGTCTAACAGTTCCATTCGTTCTAATTGCTTACGGCGACTCTGTGCTCGCTTAGTTGTCGATGCTCTGGCAATATTTTTTTCCACAAATGTTTGTAGCTTTTCGATCTCATCTTGCTGCTTTTCGTATTGCTTCAACTCGATTTCGTACCGTTTTTCTTTTTCGTCTAGGTAATAGCTATAGTTTCCAGCGAACTTTGTTGCTCGTGTTCTAGAGATTTCATACACTACATTAGCAACCTTATCTAAAAAATAGCGATCATGGGACACGATTAAAATAGCACCTTCATAATGAAGTAGATATTGTTCTAACCAAGCAAGAGTTTCTAAGTCCAAATGATTTGTCGGCTCGTCTAATATAAGAAGATCGGGACTAGTTAATAATAACTTCCCTAGTGCAAGACGGGTTTTTTGCCCTCCGCTTAAAGTTGAGACGGTCGTAGAATAGTCCATATCAGAAAAGTGCAATCCAGATAAAATACCACGGATATCAGCTTCGTATTTATAGCCACCTTTAGCCTTAAAACTTTCTGAGAGAAGATCATAGTCTTTTAAAACTTTCTCATATACTTTTTCATTGCCTATACAATCTGGATCTGCCATTTTCATTTCCAATTCGCGTAGTTCTTTCTCCATTTTTATAAGCGGTTCAAACACCGTTAACATTTCATCCCAAATCGAGCGAGTCGATTCTAAGCCTGTATTTTGAGCTAAATAGCCAAGGCTCACATCTTTAGGTATGATGATATCCCCTGAGCTATAGGAAAGTTTTCCAGCAATAATTTTTAAAAGAGTAGACTTTCCAGCACCATTACGTCCAACAATGGCGACTCGATCTTTGGATTGGACTTCTAACTTTATATTGGATAGAATTGGTTCAGCACCGAAGTTTTTTGTTATTTGAACACATTGTAAAAGTATCATTATTTCATCATCCTAACATTAGTAGCAATCTAGCGCACAATCAATTATAATCATACAGTTAGTGTACCGTAATCGATTGTGGACAAGCAAATAATACTTTTACCGTTAGCATTTAAGAGAACTAGAATTGTCATGGTAATTTACTATATTTCATTTACGTTACAACTTTTGAAACGATTACAAAATTGACAAAATGGTGTACAATATATTTGTGATGAATTGAAAGGGGACATTTGATATGTCATCGTTTACTCATTTTAATGAACAAGGCCGCGCGAAAATGGTCGATATCTCAGAGAAGCACGAGACAGTTCGAACCGCTTTAGCCCAGACGAGTGTCGAAGTTAGTAAAGAAATCTTTGAGAAAATTCAAGAAGGTTCAATAGGAAAAGGGGACGTTCTCGGAGTAGCTCAAGTTGCGGGAGTTATGGCTGCAAAAAGAACAGCGGACTGGATTCCAATGTGTCATCCACTAGCCTTAACAGGTGTTGATGTAACGTTTGATTGGAGTACAAAAGAAGAAAATCACAAACTAAATATTTATGTAAAAGTAAAAACAAAGGGTAGTACAGGGGTAGAAATGGAAGCGTTAACCGCTGCTTCTGCGGTAGCTTTAACAGTGTATGATATGTGCAAAGCGGTAGATAAGGGAATGGTTATTGGACCTACATACTTAGTTGAAAAAACAGGCGGCAAAAGCGGCGATTTTAAACGAGAGAAAGAAGTAGAGTAAATCCTTATTTAAAAAGCTCAATTTAAAGTTGAAACTAATGATTTTCAGTAACCATTTGTGAATTGGTAAACAATGAAAGATAGTAAGTGAGGATTGAATGAATGGGGAGAAACCCATTGATTATGTTTTGTCCTTCTAGTTTTGAAGGTACAGGTTGGAGGCAGAATTATGAATATTGATCAAACGAAAATTCCTCAAGCGACTGCAAAACGATTACCTTTGTATTATCGATTCCTAGAAAATTTACAAGCGTCAGGAAAGCAACGGGTATCCTCTTCGGAATTAAGTGAAGCAGTGAAGGTAGATTCAGCAACAATTCGCCGTGATTTTTCTTACTTTGGTGCTCTAGGTAAAAAAGGGTATGGGTATAATGTAAATTACCTGTTGTCTTTTTTTAGAAAAACCTTAGATCAAGATGAGGTTACAAATGTTGCATTAATCGGTGTCGGGAACTTAGGAACAGCATTTTTACATTATAATTTTTCAAAGAACAATAGTACAAAAATTCAAATGGCTTTTGATGTCGATCCAAATAAAGTAGGGAAAGAACTTGGAAGTGTTCCCATTCATCATTTAGATGATCTAGAAAAAGTGTTAGATCAATCTGTTACGGTAGCAATTTTAACTGTACCGGTCTCGGTTGCTCAAAGGGTCGCTGATCGTCTAGTAGCTTCTGGTATAAAAGGGATCTTAAATTTTACACCAGCTCGACTCTCGGTCCCTACTAATGTTCGAGTTCATCACATCGATTTATCTGTTGAACTTCAGTCATTAATTTATTTTCTTAAGCATTACCCAATGTAAAATGGGAACGTTATTGCGCTAGACACGAATATAGGAGGTTATCACTTTTGTTTCAAAGTGGTAACCTTTTTTTATTTCAATAATAAGGGGTTTTTATTCTAATAAGTAAGCTAACATGGTATAGTAAAGAAAGAATATATTTCGGTAAACGAAAGGAAATTAAAATGAGAAATTTACTCCCCGAAAAGTGGCTTGTCGTAATTGCTGTTTTATTGGGTACTTTCACAATTATTTTAAACAATAGTATGTTAAATCCGGCAGTTCCTCATTTAATGAAGGTGTTTGGTGCTGATGCAGTATCTACTGGCTGGGTAATTACAATCTTCATGGTAACGATGGGAATAACAATGCCTTTAACCGGTTACTTAGGAGATAAATTTGGAAAGAAGAAACTTTATTTAATCGGATTATTAATATTTATCATCGGTTCTGTTTTAGGATCATTTTCATGGGATCTAGGTTCACTTATATTTTTCCGTGGGATTCAAGGAGTTGCCGGTGGAATTATGATGCCACTGTCAATGGCACTTATATTTGAAGTATTCCCTAGACATGAGCGAGGGCTCGCAACTGGAATTTGGGGAATTGCTGCGATGATGGCACCAACTATTGGTCCGACGATTGGTGGTATTATTATTGAGAAAGGTAGTTGGCAATGGCTATTTTTAGTTAATGTACCAACCGGACTTTTAGGTATTTTAATTGGTTGGAAGTACTTAAAGAATACGAATAGAGTAAAAGGGATTACTTTTGATAAGTGGGGCTTCGTGGCGGTTACCGTTGGTGTTGGGGCAATACTATACGCTCTAGGGAGAGTCTCAGCATTAGAACATCTAGTTCAACCAGCTAATCTAGCATTAATTTTTATTGGGATAATATCGCTATATCTTTTTGTGAAAATTGAACAACGGATTGAACAACCTTTGCTAGATTTAACGATTTTTAAAAATAAGGCTTATACCTATAGTGTTTGGATTTCAATCTCGACATCGTTAGCACTATTTGGAGGGATATTTCTTATTCCATTATTAGTTCAACATGTTTATGGTCTAGGACCAATCGTAACGGGATTAATTTTCCTACCTGCAGCACTTTTTACAGGTATTTTTATGACAGTTGGTGGTAGACTTCTAGATCGTAATGGTCCTCAGCTAGTTGTTACCTCCGGATTATTAATAACTGCAATTTTTACTATGCTCTTAGGGTTTATAACGATGGAAACATCTTTAATTTTGATTTTCGTCTTTATGGCAATGCGTGGGATTGGTCAAGGCTTTTCAACAATGCCTGCAACAACGGCGGGAATGAATGCGATACCTGAGAAGTTCATTTCAAGGGGTTCCGCGATGAATAATGTCCTAAGGCAAATTAGCTCGGCTTTAGGCATCGTCTTTATCTCGGTTTTCTATGAGGTTCGTAAAGTACAAGTTTTTCCTAATGTAGGGTCAATGGAAGAAGCTAGCTTACAAGCAATTAATGAGGGTTTCTTACTGTTAGGAGTTATTGCTCTTTTGACTGTGCCTTTTGGCTGGCTGTTAGGTAAAGCTAGTGAAGAACAAGAAAGTAAAAAAATATTATCTGCTTAGAAGACGAAAAAATAAATTTACAGAGCTATTTAGTATTAACTAATTAGTAATCTATGTTATGATGAAAAAAAGAATATGTTTCACAGCTACGGGAGCCTAGAAGACTAGGCTGAGAAGATGACTAATCTGTCACAGACCGTGTACCTGATCTGGATCATGCCAGCGGAGGGAAGACTGTTTTGTATTGAATTATCTTTACATGTCTTTAAGGCCGCATCGAGTATGATGTGGTCTTTTTTGTACATTCAACTGTTGAGAGAAAAATCTAGGTCGTTTGCTAGTATTCATTTAAAACAATCCTTAGGAGGAGAAACAATGACAAAAGATTTATTAACTATTGGTGGCGTAGAGTTAAATAGCCGACTATTAATTGGAACAGGAAAGTTTAATAACGATGCTTTAATTCCAGAAGTAATTGCTTCTTCACAATCGCAAGTCATCACTGTAGCCATGCGTCGTGTTGATTTTAATACGAACCAAGAAAATATTATGAAGTACATCCCAAAAGAAATGATCTTGCTACCAAATACTTCAGGAGCAAGAACAGCAGAGGAAGCGGTTCGTATTGCTAGACTTGCAAGAGCAGCCGGGATGGGGAATTGGATTAAAATAGAGGTTATCTCTGATCAAAAATATTTACTTCCTGATAATTATGAAACGATTAAAGCAACAGAAATTTTAGCTAATGAAGGCTTTATTGTTTTGCCTTATATGAGCCCAGATTTAATGGTCGCTAAAAAGCTAGAAGAAGTAGGGGCAGCAGCAGTTATGCCACTAGGAGCGCCTATTGGTACAAATCGTGGCTTGAAGACAAAAGAGTTAATTCAAATCTTAATTGAAGAATGTGAAAAGCCAGTAATTGTTGATGCTGGAATCGGGAAACCATCTCAGGCTTGTGAAGCTATGGAAATGGGAGCAGACGCTGTTTTAGTGAATACGGCAATTGCAACCGCTGGTGATCCAGTAGCGATGGGAGAAGCGTTTAAGGCAGCTGTTCAAGCTGGTCGAACAGCTTATTTATCAGGCGTAGGCACAGTGGCGAAACAAGCAAGAGCATCATCACCACTAACAGGTTTCTTACAAATTTAAATTTAAGCAGAGTTGTGATAGTAACAAAAAATAATCAGGGTCTCTATAAACCCTTAACAAGAAGGGAGCTTTCTCATGAGTTTTTACGATGAATACGAAAAGCTAAAGGAATTACCTTTTGAAACTATTTTCAAAAATTTTACGGAAGTAGATGTAAGAAGAGTTTTGCAAAAGCAGAGATTGACCCCAGAAGATCTACTAGTCCTTTTATCACCTGCTGCTGAAAACTTATTAGAAGAGATGGCCCAAAAATCACATGAATTAACAGTTCAGCATTTCGGGAGAACGATCTTACTATTTAACCCGATCTACATTGCTGATCACTGTGTAAATCTTTGTACGTATTGTAGCTTTAGTGTTACAAATCAATTCGAGCGCAAAAAGCTTTCAATGGAACAAATTGAAATTGAAGCGAAAGCGTTGGCTGATTTAGGTTTAAAGCACATCCTAGTGTTAACTGGAGAATCTAAAACACATACACCGGTTTCTTATATTGCTGATTCCATAAAAGTGTTAAAGAAATACTTTCCGTCAGTAGCGATTGAAATTAATCCACTGGATACTGAAGAATATAAACAATTGGTTGAAGCGGGCGTGGATGGGCTTACTGTTTATCAGGAAGTATATAATGAAGAAATTTATAAATCAGTCCATGTAAAAGGACCAAAACGTGACTACCGTTATCGAATGGATACACCTGAACGTGGTTGCGAGGCGGGAATTCGCCAAATTAATGTTGGCGCATTATTAGGACTAGATGATTGGAGAAAAGAGGCGTTTTTTGCAGCAATGCATGCCAATTATCTACAAAAGAAGTATTTAGATGCAGAAATTAGTCTATCATTGCCAAGAATTCGACCGCATCTAGGTGATTATCAACCAAAATCGATTGTTGAGGACCGTCATCTAGTTCAGGCAATTACAGCATTTAGGTTATTTTTACCGCGATCAGGAATTACATTATCAACGCGAGAACCTCAAGAGTTAAGAGATAATCTCATCTACTTAGGAGTAACGAAAATGTCTGCAGGTGCTAGCACAGAAGTCGGTGGATATTCGAAGTGCGACACGGGTACGGCTCAGTTTGAAATCTCAGATGAACGGTCATTAGCAGAAGTTCAACAAATGATTAGGGATAAAGGCTACCAACCAGTGTTGAAGGATTGGGAACTATTAGTTTAGATGGATTAGGCGAGAACCTGTTAACAACAGGTTCTCGTTTTATTTATCCTCTACTTTACGTTTCATCCTAAAGTATTTGATTGCAATAATAAAGTCATAAGTAGCAATAGCCATCAACGCTATTGTCCACAAATCCCATTCGCCGGTTCTTCCTTTTTGTTGTATTGCTAGATAAACAAAAGCTACAGCCATAAAAAGATACATAAAAGCCCAAAAAAGTGTTGATTTCATTTTATAATAGTCCTCCAATAAACCCTTGCATTTCTTCTAATTTTTTTTGTAGTTCCATTAAGCGGTCTCCGTATACGACCTGAACAATCATGACAAAGCTATTTAGTGCTACGTGAGCGACAATTGGAACAATAATCCGTTTTGTTTTTACATATAAGAATGAGAAAACCACACCCATAAACGCATATACAAGTAGATGTTCAAAATCCATATGGACAACCGCAAATATGACTGAGCTTATAATCGCCGCTATCCAAAAATTAAACCTTTTATAAAGGGTTCCGAAGATAATCATTCTAAAAATGATTTCTTCAAGGATTGGACCAATAACTGCAACGACTAAAATGAGAGCAGGAGTTGCTTTGGCAAATTCGACAATCATTTCGGTATTTTCTGAACCTGGTTCAATACCAAAAACAGAAACTTCGATAATGACTGCAACATATTGAGCCATAAATGCCATGAAAATACCAGCAATTGACCAAATAACCGCATCACTTTTTGAACTTCGATCGCGAGTTAAATGGCGTTCTGCCATGTCTTGTCGTAACAATAGTAAAATAATAATAAAGCCAATTGAAAAGCTAAATAAAGTCCATATTCCTGGGATCTGCTCTTTCGCTACTCCCATAAGCATTAAAATAGGTGCACCAATGATGACCGAGAATAAGGTCAGGATGTAAGTTAGCAGGACTAGCCAATATCGTTTTGTCAAAACAAAAACTCCCTTTTAAAGAATGTAGAATTTAGTATTGCCTATACGTAAAGTTACAATGTTATTAAAATCGTTATAGTAATAGAAATAACACTATCATATTGTAACATATAGATTGAAAAACTTTAGTTAACACATCTTGAAGAACATAAAAATCTACTGTATAAATATACTCTAAAATGTCAAAAGTAATGAAGGATATTTTTTCCGATTGCATTCGATTATATTTAGTAGCTTGCATTTTACGTCGAAATTCTTTTGTTAAAAAATCCAAGTTTTCCTAAAAAAATTAGTTAAAATACTTGCAAATTAGAATTGAAATGATTATTATAATAATTGTGTTAGCACTCGATATGGTTGAGTGCTAACAACTAAAATCATTTCGATGAGGGAGGGTGTTTTCCTTGTTAAAGCCATTAGGTGATCGTATTGTGATTGAACAAGTAGAAACTGAAGAAAAAACTGCTAGCGGAATTGTACTTCCTGATACAGCGAAAGAAAAGCCGCAAGAAGGTCGTGTTGTTGCTGTAGGTTCGGGACGTATTCTAGAAAGCGGCGAGCGCGTTGCGTTAGAAGTAAAAGAAGGAGATAAAGTAATCTTCTCTAAATATGCAGGCACAGAAATTAAACTAGATGGAAAAGAATACTTAATCCTTCGTGAAAACGACGTATTAGCGATTGTAGACTAATCATACTTCTATTTTGAAACAAATAAGCTATGAAAGTAGCTGTAGGACTATTCCTACTACATAGAAAACTAGGAGGTAGAGATAACGATGGCAAAAGAAATTAAATTTAGCGAAGACGCACGTCGCGCAATGCTTCGTGGTGTTGATGCTTTAGCAGACGCTGTAAAAGTAACATTAGGACCAAAAGGACGTAATGTTGTTTTAGAAAAGAAATTTGGTTCACCACTAATTACAAATGACGGTGTAACAATTGCAAAAGAAATTGAGCTTGAAGATGCTTTTGAAAATATGGGAGCAAAATTAGTAGCTGAAGTTGCAAGCAAAACAAATGATATTGCTGGTGACGGTACTACTACTGCAACCGTGTTAGCTCAAGCGATGATCCGTGAAGGATTAAAGAACGTAACTAGTGGAGCAAATCCAATGGTATTACGTAAAGGTATTGAGAAAGCGACTGCTAAAGCCGTACAAGAGCTTCAAGCAATCTCTAAACCAATCGAAAGCAAAGCTTCTATTGCACAAGTTGCTGCAATTTCTGCTGCTGATGAAGAAGTAGGTCAATTAATTGCTGAAGCTATGGAGCGCGTTGGTAATGATGGAGTAATTACAATTGAAGAATCAAAAGGCTTTACAACTGAGTTAGAAGTTGTAGAAGGTATGCAATTCGACCGTGGTTATGCGTCGCCATACATGGTTACTGACTCAGATAAAATGGAAGCTGTTCTTGATAACCCATATATTCTTATCACAGATAAGAAAATTGCTAGCATTCAAGAAATCTTACCTGTCCTTGAGCAAGTTGTTCAACAAGGTAAGCCAATCCTATTAATTGCTGAAGATGTTGAAGGTGAGGCACTTGCTACATTAGTAGTGAATAAGCTTCGTGGTACATTTACAGCTGTTGCTGTTAAAGCTCCTGGCTTTGGTGACCGTCGTAAAGCTATGCTTGAAGACATCGCTACATTAACTGGTGGTGAAGTGATCACTGAAGATTTAGGTCTTGATCTTAAATCTACAGCAATTACTCAATTAGGTCGCGCTTCTAAAGTTGTTGTAACGAAAGAGAATACAACAATCGTTGAAGGTGCTGGTGAATCTACAAAGATCGCAGCTCGCGTTAACCAAATCCGTGTACAATTAGAAGAAACAACTTCTGAATTCGATAAAGAAAAACTTCAAGAGCGTCTTGCTAAATTAGCTGGTGGAGTAGCAGTAGTAAAAGTTGGTGCTGCAACTGAAACTGAGCTAAAAGAGAAAAAGCTTCGCATTGAAGATGCCCTTAACTCTACACGTGCAGCAGTAGAAGAAGGTATCGTATCTGGTGGTGGTACAGCGCTAGTTAATGTTATTAACGCTGTAAGACAAATTCAAGTTGACGGCGATGAGTTAACTGGTGTTAACTTAGTACTTCGCGCTCTTGAAGAGCCAGTTCGTCAAATCGCTCACAATGCTGGTCTTGAAGGTTCAGTTATCGTTGAACGCTTAAAGAATGCAGAACCAGGAATTGGTTTCAATGCAGCTACTGGCGAATGGGTAAACATGATTGAAGCTGGAATCGTTGACCCAACTAAGGTTACACGTTCTGCACTTCAAAACGCAGCAAGCGTATCTGCTATGTTCTTAACAACAGAAGCAGTAATCGCTGACAAGCCGGAAGAAGGCGGCGGCGGTATGCCAGACATGGCTGGAATGGGCGGAATGGGCGGCATGATGTGATGATCGCTCAAGCCCTTGATAGATAAGGGTTTATGAGAGCATTTCTACAAAATGCTAACAAATTGCTAACATAAGGTAAACGTATAAAGAGGCTTCTCATTAGTTGATTAAACTTTTGAGAAGCCTCTTTTTAATTCTTGTTTCGTATCGACTTAATTAATGTAAAAGTACCACCTTTGATAAGATAAACTTTCTCTAAGAGAAACAAACTGTGGAGTAACTCCTGTTTTACGTAGTAGACTAGATACTGCGCAACAAATGATTTTAATTTGAAGAATCTACTTACAATACAGGAAGAGACATATCATATAAACCATCTGACCTATTAAACTATTTATAATTGACAAAAATTTCTAATGTTATACAATAAGAACAAACATTCTGCATTGACCTTGGTACTAAATATATTTTGGAGGTATTTTGATGAAAAAAGAATCGAGAGATGGTGTATTTCCAGTTACAACTTATTTAAACCAAAATGTAGTATTCGATTTATTGGCAGTTATTGAAGATGGTTTTTCACAAGTCACAAATTTAAATGTATCAAGGACTGATGGGAAGACTACTAATGGTAGCATAGACGGGGAAGCTGGATTTGGTTTATATGGAATAAAAACAAAAATTAAAGCAGCAATGGGGATAGAAAAAAATTCATCGGAGGAAAATAGCTCAAGTGAGGAGAAAGTTCACACACCAACATCTTTATTTGCAAAATTACATTCATACTTAGATGAGAATCAATTGATCAAAGATATCGAAGGTAAAGAGAGTCTGGATAGTTTAATACCTGGGAGTTTTATAAGATTTAATAGTAAATTGGAGAAAAACCCGTTAATATCGCTTTTAGAATCAATTGAACAAATAATGGTTTTAGCAATGACATTTCAACCAACTCAAAAAGGTAGCAAAAAAGACGGGAACCAAGAAATGTTAAAGCAAGTAAAAAGTATGAGAAATAGTTTAATAGCAAACGATAGTATGGATTTAATTTGTACTATTAATGAAAAGGAATCATTAAAAGCAGTTCTTCCCGTTTATTTAAATTATTTTATTCATAAAAATACGAATGAAATAATTGATGGGAATTATACTGTTTTCGGTAAAGTTGTAAAGGTTGTTAGTAATGATCTGGATGAAATTAACTTATTTAGAAATACAGCATTTAAATTATTTCAACAACAAGCTCTAGATGGTCTTTTACAGTCTATGAACACAGGTCTAGACGAGCAAATTGAGTTTCCGAACATTATTTCGAGAATATCAACTCCTGCTATATTAGTAATTCCAATAGCAATATATTCATAATTATTACGCATTGATAAGCCGCACTTAGATACATCACAGTGTACCATATCATAAGTAAATGAGATTTAGATTCAAAGATATAAAACGATCTAACGAAATTTTATGTCGTTTTTTGTATCATGGAGGAAAATAATGTCTTATATAGAACTATTAAAGTAGTAGGTTTTGTAAAATATTAAAAATTATCAATGCAAAGATAAAAAAATTAAGCTGTTAGTAACATTAGATCTCTATTCAGTTCGAATGGTTTCCTAAAATCTATAAAATATGAGATTTAACATGGTTAGTTACTTAGCTTCTTCTAAGTTAAAATTATGAAAAATGTTAATATAAAAAAAGATGTATTTGGAGAAAAGGGATATGTTAAAGCAATTAAAAGATTTAAATGAAGTAGTTCATTTATGGGATTTAGATCAAGAGAATAGAGATATAAAAATGGAAATATTGGAAATGTGGAAGAAGAAGCTTACTAAGGACGAATTTGAGATTGTATTAGAGATATGTAATAATTTTAATTATTATTCAGAGAAATTAACAGCCCAAGCATATAAAACAATATATAAAAATAACACTTTTAATATCGATAAACTTAACATATTTTTAAATCAATCATTATTTTTCCCGTTAAGGAAAAAAGATAGAATTGAATCAGCAGTAGATATGTTTTCCAGTTTTAGATTAGTTAATAAAATTGACGCTAATCGAACTAGAATAGTGTGTCCAGCTGATTATCTTATGAATTATAAAACTAATATTGATGAATTGAGAAGGTTAGTTAAAGAGAATGACCAAATGAGTAGTGTAGATATAGAAATGATACAAAATTTACAGAAACAATTAATAATACATAAAAAAAACAAAGTAATTTTAACACAATTAAATAAACGTATTAACAAGTTACAGAAAATTAAAGATAAAAGAGAACATCTTTTAAATAAGAAAGTTGAAATACTTAATACAAACTATTTATCAGTTAAAAACATGATAATTATTGATGACTTTATTGGAACAGGTGATTCAGTAGTTTCTTTTTTGAAGAAGATTGGTAGTATCATAGAGGATTGTTCTATTAGTATTAAATTTTATTTATGGGTAATAGAAGCCAGTGAATCGGGAATGAAAGCAATAGAAGAAATAGTAGAACAATTAGGGATAGATATTTCTATTAGTTATTATAAAGAATCAATAGATGTATTAGCAGAAGACAAAATATTTTCTACCGAAAACATAAATGAAGTTAGAGAAATAATTAGGAATATAAATAAACGAAACAAATTAAGACCAAGTAGGTATTGTAGGAATCATGCAATTGCTTCATTTGTAAATGCACCAAATAATAACTTAACCTTACTTTCAGAGGATAGTTCCACCTGGACTGCCTTGTTTCTAAGAACTAAAAGAAATAAGGATGAGAGAAAAATAAGCAGTACTGAATTAAAAGAAGCTTATGCGTTTTTAAGACAGTAGAAAGGAGGTGGTTGTTTTGAAGTTCTCACCTTTGAAAAGAGATATTGTTCTATTAATAATAAGAGATTATAACATGGCTGTTATTATTGATACCATTAAGGTATATTTAAACATTACAACTGAGCAAGTATTTCATATAATTGATTATTTAATATTTTCAAAGTGGGTTGTATTTGAAGATGGTAAACTAGTGATTACCTATCAGGGGAATAGTTTATTAAAGTGTTCAAAACTGAATACTTTTACACTTGAAAGTATGGGTGAGATTAGATATAAGGTGAATGAAAATTCTTTGGAGAATTATATTCCAAAAAAATCCTAAAGGAGGTATAATATTTGATGGTGACTAGACTTTTAGCAAGTGCTAATCGAAGTAAGTATGTATTTAATTCTTATTTCAAAATCAATGATAATTCTGCAAAAACCGCAGAATCATCATTCACCTTTAAATTAAGAATTAAAACCTTAAGAGCTTCTTAATTTAAAGGTGAAGTAGTCACTAACAAATATATGCTATGATTAAACAAGTATTATATAATATTGAATTAAGTGATATATGCGAGGAAGAGAAAAAAGAACTCATCCATTATGCTGAACAATTATATTCTATCCATTGTCCAGTTATTTTTGACGTCAATCAGCTATTGTTACTTTTTGAAATAGAGGTTGATGAACTAGAGAAGTTCGTAATAAATAATACTAATCATTACTTTGTTAGGAAAAGGAATGGGGAATTAAGGGAAGTTTGGAATCCAAACTATAAATTAAAGGCTATACAAAAGTGGATACTTAAGAATATCTTAAATAATATTGAAGTTTCAATTTGTTCACATGGCTTTGTTAAGAACAAGTCGATTTTGACAAATGCTCAAGTCCATTTACACCAAGATCCATTTTGGGTGTTTTCAACAGATATCAAAGATTTTTTTCCATCTATAAAACAAAACGAAATTAAGAAAATATTCATGGAAATTGGTTATTCAGAAGCAGTCAGTGAGGTATTTTGCTTATTAACAACTGTAAATGAAAGTTTAGCCCAGGGATTTCCAACAAGTCCAGCTATCTCCAATGTTTTCTTTCGTAAGATTGATGAAGAATTTCAACAAATAGCCCATAAATATAATATTAGGTATTCGAGATATGCTGATGACATTACTTTTTCAGGTATTCAAAAAAAGGGGTATCTCACACTAGTTAAGAAATTAAAACAAATAATATACTATACACTTAGTAAGTATAACCTAAATATTAATGAGAAGAAGACTAGACTAATGAAAGATAATCATGCAAAAATTGTAACGGGTTTAGTTGTTACATCAGAAGGTGTAAGAGTTCCACAAAAATATATTCGAATGCTTAATAAAGAGATTTATTATTGTCAGAAATTCGGAGTAAATGAACATTTGAAGTATCACGGACTAATAACTATAGCTAATTATAAAGGGTATTTAATTGGATTAGCGAGATTCATATATATGGTTGATTCAATCAAGGGAGCAGAGTTGATAAAGAAAATTCAGGACTTAGATTGGAATTAAGTCAGATTAAAATGTATTTGATAAATTAATTTTGAGCCACTTTTTAAGCGTTTGATCACATAAAAAATGAGCCACATAATTTCCAATTTCACTAACCTCTCTTATAGTAGAAAGTGACCAAACTACCTACAT
>NZ_JBKBWN010000029.1:9605-24012 GCF_046314235.1 Anaerobacillus sp. | reverse complement strand
ATTATCCGGTATTAGCTTCGGTTTCCCGAAGTTATCCCAGTCTACAGGGCAGGTTGCCCACGTGTTACTCACCCGTCCGCCGCTAAGAAGAAAAAAAGTAAACTTTTTTTCAACTCCGCTCAACTTGCATGTATTAGGCACGCCGCCAGCGTTCGTCCTGAGCCAGGATCAAACTCTCCATAAAAGTGTTTGATATAGCTCAAAAATTTTCGTTACATTGACGAGATATTACTATCTCTTTAATTCGCTTGGCTGTGTGTTCAGTTTTCAAAGAACAATACCTTTTTCTAAAAGCAGTCCGTCGTTTTCGGTGATAAACCCTTTTAAAACAACAGGTTTTTATCATAACATAGCTAAGCTTATGATGTCAAATACTTTTTTAAAAAGTTTTCAACGTCGCTTGCGGCGACATATATTAATATATCACAATAACAATTTGTTAGCAAGAACTTTTTAAAATAATTTTTGTGTTATTTTGTCGTTCTCGCCTGACAGAAATTTATTCTACCTTGTTTTTATTCTGAAGTCAATACATGAAATCAATTTAAAAACCATGGAATTTTCTATTTCTCCCATTTAAATTTGCACAGCATCATTTAAGATTATTCATTTGTTTTTTATATCTTTTCACTTTAAAAAAGTCTCCCCCTTTTGCTTTGGCATCATCTGTACCCCAGCTTATTGTTTTATCGACCTTTTTAAGAAGCGGGATATGCTTTGAACAATGAAGGTAAGCTTCTTCAACTTCAACAGCAACCCAACGTTGAGCATAGCGATCACCCTTTACTTCATCTAATACCGTTGACGAGATTTCAATCGTTGTTTCTAATTGCTCTAATTCCAATATACTCACCTTGCCATTTATATGTAAGCCAATCCCTTTATCATAAAAGTCAATAATTAAAAGACCAATGTGAGGATTTTCTATAATGTTACCTAGACTGGCATTGACACCGTTTCCTTTATACTCAGGGAACATTAGATTTTTTTCATTAATAACTTTAATAAATCCTCCTTCACCGTAACGAAACGAAGAATCACAGTTTCCAAATTGATCTGCCGTTGAAATAAACAACATTTCTTGGTCTTTAATAAACTCCATCATTTCAAACGTTAAATAATTCACCATTTGATTTCTATAGAAGGCACCAGCCGAATTTTCCGTCTTAAACCTTTTCTGTAATTCTCTTTCTCCATTTGAACCGAACTGAAAACTCAATATAATCACCCTTTAATTAAACTTTCCTTAATTTTAATTTATTATAGTAGTATTTTTTCATCATAAATAAAACGATTTTATGACATGGACTACTAAACGGAAGATTGTAAACTAAAGAAATAAAACAGTTGACAATTAATATTCAGTTTTTTATGATAATTGTAAACCAATATAAAGAAGAGGTGGACAATCCGTGGTTAAACAACGATTTCGCGCTTTAGACATTACATATGTAGCTATGTTTGCTGCATTAATGGCAATTGGGGCAAATGCAACTTCATTTATCACAATTGCTTCTATCCCACTAACATTGCAAACATTTTTTGCAATCCTAGCCGGAGCTTTATTAGGTTCTCGACTCGGCAGCCTATCGATGATCGTTTACACATTAGTTGGTTTCCTTGGGGTTCCAGTGTTTGCAAAACTTAGTAATGGCTATGCTGCTATTATGGGGCCTACTTTCGGTTTTATTTTATCCTTCATTATTCTAGCCTTTGTAACTGGGAAAATCGTCGAGGCTAAAAGCAAACCAACTTTAACGACATTCTTTATTGCCTGTTTTGTGGGACTAATACTGAACTATGTAATTGGTACAACATACATGTACGCATCATTCAAATACTTTTTAGGAATGGAAGACTTAACGTATCTTGAAGCCTGGAAATGGATGGTCGTTTTCCTTTACAAAGATATTGCAGTAACAGTTCTTGCTGCGTTACTATGCCCGAAAGTTTATAAAGCTGTTAATAAAACATCTAAATTAACATCTAAACCTGCCGCTTAAAAAGAAAATTTTAAGGACTTTTTTAAGCCGCACTTTCAAAAGTTTTCACTAAAAAGGTCTATCGCCAATTGTTTGCGATAGACCTTTTACATTGCTTGAGGATTAATAATGAAGTCGTCCAACAAGTATATGCCATTATCATATATAAATGCTAACGAAAAACTTATATAATCACTTGGCGGAAAACCAAACCTAGCGTAGCGGTGATATTCTACAAACTTTTCACGATTATCATAGAAAACTACTAATACATCTTGCCCTGTAATTACTACTCGATTTTTATCTTTTGTGATCTTTAAAGCTTCAAATGGTATTAACCCTAAAGCTGGATTCAAAATCGTATCTCGAACAGTATCATAATAGTTTGTTTCCTTTTGTTTCTGCGAGAAGTTCCGTGTATCGCTAATATACTCTTGATATTGCGGCTTATATACGTACAACTCGTTAAATTCATCAAATATCGATTGAACAATTAAATGAAAACCTTTATCAGTTACTCTCCCCTCTAATAATTGAGCTATCTCTTCCGATCTAGAATAAGAACGATTATAGAAATAATCTTCTTTTTGGGCATGGTCTTTAAATAGTTCACCAATATCGGCAATGAGCACGTAGTAATCACTTTTTAACTTTTCCTCATTAACTATTCCTGTACCTATGAACGTAGTAATAAAGAATAACGTAATCACCGCCGCCCATATCAGTATTTTTTTCAAACTATCTCCCCCCTGTTTTTATCCTCTCTATATTAGACGTATAGTTTCCATAAAAAGTTTCAATTTTTTCCAATAAATCCTTTTTTCTATCTATATAAACCTATCCCCTTATCACTCAAAATGAAAACCATTTTAAGTTATTTAGTTTTTCTTTCTATTAGATATAGAAGAGGGGTTCAAAAAGCTATGCTTTTAAGAACCCCTTTCTTCTCATTATATATATGACCTTGAATAACATAAACTTCTTCTTTGTTACCTTCACGACCATCAGGAAGATGATATATCTTTTTGGTGCGCTGATAGTTATGGGACAGTCTCTTAAACATCTTATTATTATAAGACCATTGCCGCAATCCAACCAAAGATAATTAACGGGACATTGAAGTGGATAAACGTCGGAACACAAGTATCCCAGATATGATGATGTTGCCCATCAGCATTTAACCCTGCTGTGGGTCCTAATGTACTATCTGATGCAGGAGAACCCGCGTCCCCTAATGCACCCGCCGTTCCTATTAACGCAATGGTAGCCAAGGGACTAAATCCGATCGCAAGCGATAGCGGTACAAATAGTGTTGCAATAATCGGGATTGTCGAAAACGACGAACCTATACCCATTGTGATAAATAAGCCAACAACTAGCATTAATAGCGCTGCTAAACTTTTATTGTCACCTATTAAACCGACAGATTGCTCAACTAATAAACTTACATGCCCAGTTTCGCGTATAACTGCTGCAAATCCTGAAGCAGTAATCATTACAAAACCGATGAATGCCATCATTTTCATCCCATCAGTTACAACCGTTTCTGCACTTTTTAAATTCATCATACCGCTAAACATTAAAATCGCTAAACCGAACAAAGCACTTAAGATCATTGATTTATACTCAACTTGAACAATTAACGAGCCTATAATTGCAATCACAGCTACGATAACCGCACGACTTGATACCGGTTCAACTGTGACAGCTACTTCTTCATTTGTTTGAACAGTCACATACGTTCGCTCTTTTCGGTATGTGAATATCAGAGCAACCACTAAACCAACTACCATACCTATAGTCGGGATTAATAAAGCCTTTGGAATATCAGCCATCGCTATCTCTAAACCACTTTCAGCCATGTTCGTTTCGATAATTCCGTGAAAGAGTAACCCGAACCCTGCCGGCAAGAGAATATACGGCGCTTTTAACCCGAAGGTGATGATAGTCGCAATCGCACGACGGTCTATTTTCAACTCATTAAATACCTGTAACAGCGGTGGAATTAAGATCGGAATAAAAGCAATATGAATTGGAACTAAATTTTGGGAGGAACAAGAGATTGTAAAAATAACGAAGATAATTAATACTTTCGATAGACTCTTATTTCTGCTTTCTCCTTCTTTACCCACCAGTTTGACCGCAAAGTCAACGATCACTCTTGGTAAACCGGTTTTCGAAATCGCAATGGCAAAAGCACCTAATAGAGCATAACTTAATGCAACAGTAGCACTACCACCTAATCCTTCCGTAAAAATTTTAATCGTCTCCATCAAGTCCAATCCGGCGACTAATCCACCAATGATCGCCCCTAAGAGCAAAGAAATCACAACATGAACTCGAACTAAACTTAAGATTAACATGACTAAAACCGCAACTAAAACTGCATTCATTTTTTCTCCTCTTTCTATACTTTACTCTGATAAATCGATAACGTGTTAAACCATTAAATAATTTATCATCGAAACTAGTATTATGTCAATAAAATATTTTAGGAGAATTATAATACATAAAAGAAACACGGCGGCCAAAATAAGCCGTTACCATCTCGATTTTAAAAGTCGCTGGATTTCCTTTCTCTTCGCTTTAAACTCTAACGGATTTTTGAGTCTCGTTCTAGGAAATCCAACGACATATAGTAAGTACTCAATAAATAGCTTTTCATACCAATGAAACAGGCCTAGAAACATTAAAAACCTAATCAGGCATGACCTGACTAGGTTTTTTATTGTGTCTACTACTAAAGGCAATTACGACTTCACTACTTCTAAGTTTTTCGATATAGTTACTGTGCAGCTTCAATTTCTGCAATAAGCATTTCCAAAATCTTCTTCCCGTCTTCGCCTACTTCATTAATAAAGAATTCACGAACAGGAATCGCTTTTTCACGGAAAGCTTCTCTTTGCTCACTGGTCAAGTTAATAATTTCGGTTGGATGGCGATCATTGTTTTCAATTGCACCTAATAGCTCATCGTTCATTCGTTCTTGCATCTCATAAGCTACCGGACGCATCTCTTCTACAGTTTCTAAGATTAACTCCTGGATATCGCTAGGCAAGCCTGCAAAGAAATCTGTATTTACTGTAGTCATCGCTACATAGATATTATGTTCTGAGATCATCATATAATCTTGAACCTCATGAAACTTTGCATCTTCAATAAAGAAGATTGGATTTTCCTGCCCTTGAACGACCCCTTGCTGAAGACTCGTATATAATTCCCCCCAGCTTAATTCTGTTGGATCGGCCCCATACGCTTCATATGAACGAAGAATGAGTGGCGATGTTTGTGTTCTCATTTTAAAGCCTACAAAATCATCCGGTGTCGTTAACGGTCGATCACCAGTCCACTGCATCGCCCCTTCTGTCCAATAGGCAAGTGGTTTAATGTTAAATTTCTCATACTTTTCAGTTAGATGAACATTCAGCGCTTCACTTTCATCTAAAATCTTTTGATTTAATTGCATATCATCTGTAAACAAGAAGTGCAAAGCAAATAGCTGCCCCTCACTTACCATCGTTCCTGTAAAGCCTGGAGAGACTATCGCAAATTCAACACCACCACTTTGTAAAAGCTCAACTTGGTTTACTTCACTTCCCAGTCCACCAAACTCGTAAACTTCGATATTGATTTGCCCATCAGACTTTTCATGAAGACGCTTGGCAAACTCTGCTGCATATTCATACTGCACTTGACCTTGCTGTTCTTCTGTAACAAACTTCCAATTATATGTGACTTCTCCTTCACCACCAGTAGACTCACTACCACAAGCAACTAAAAGCAAACTAAGTACAAATGCGATAACTACGAACAATACCTTTTTCTTGTTAAAAAACATCAAATACCCCCATTTATATTTTTTATTTACACCGGATGACCCGGGTATTTAAAATAAGTAACGATAAAATAACGAAATATCTTCAAAAAGAATGACCAATATTGAAACGATAATTAGCATGATGATGTACGGTGGTGTCCCACGAATAACATCAAGGTAGGATCTATTGAAAACGGCACTTGCCGTAAATATATCGACTCCAAATGGTGGTGTCGCAGATCCTAAAGCTGCCTGGAATGTAATCACTACACCCAAATGAACCGGATCAACTCCTGCCGCCATTGCTACTGGATAAAAGATAGGTGTTAAAATTAAAATTACAACAATCGGATCGACAAACATACAGCCAATAAAGAAGAAGATTGCAACAATGATTAGAACATGAAGGGCCGATGGATCAACAGGCAATACGGCTCCTGTCACCATTTGCGGAATTCTAGCATATGATATCACCCAAGAAAAAGCCTGACCTCCAGCTACAAGTACAAACACCGCCGATGTTACTAACCCTGTAGATAACGCGATATTAGGAATTTCTTTGAATTTAATCGAGCGGAAGATAAAAAGCTCTATAATTAATGCATATAAAACGGAGACCCCAGCAGCTTCTGTCGGTGTAAAAGTCCCTGAATAAATACCACCAACGATAATAATCGGAAACCCCAATGGAAATAACGCTTTTTTCGTAAATTGAAGGCGTTCGTTCCACGTTGCTTTATCTGCTAGTGGAATACGATAATGCTTTGCGTGAAAGTAACTATAAATCGAAAAAAATAAGAAAATAAGTACTCCCGGTCCGATACCAGCAATAAACAGATCACCAACCGACGTTCCTGATACTACAGCATAGACAATCATGCCAATACTAGGTGGAATTAATAAAGCGACATCACTAGCATTGATGATTAAAGCAATCGCATGGGAGTCTTTATACCCAATGGATAATAGCCGTTGCCGCATCGGTTTGCCTATTGCAACAACAGTCGCCTGAGTTGAACCAGAAATCGATCCGAAAAGTGTACACGCTGCAGCTGTTGTGATCGCATAGCCACCTCTGACATGACCAACAAAAGAACCAACAAAGTCTAATAGCCGTTTCGATGTTTGTCCGGTCGACATAATATCAGCCGCAAAGATAAACAGCGGAACCGCTAATAGAACATAACCACTTACCCCTTCCATCATTTGCTGAATCATAAAGATCGCATCGATATTAGGGAAGTAAATAAGTAAAACGATTAACGGTGCAGCAATTAACGGAATCATCATCGGAAAGCCTAACAACAGTAATACAACCATGATAATTAACAACGTTGCAACCATATTTTGTAGTTCCTCTCTATGATTTTTTTGTTATTAGACTTCTGAAAAGTCTTTTTTCTCAGTAGCGATATAAACCTCCTCTTCCTTAATGTTGATCCACATATTCCGTAAAAATTGAATGGCACCTAGTGTTAAACCGATTGGTACAAAGGCAACCATAAAATAGGCAGGAACTTGCATAGCCGTTGTTACTCTCCCCATACCTTTGATCCAAATAGCGTATTGATATGAATAATAAGCTAAGACAAGTAATACAATGGCTGTTACTAAAGAAATGACAATTGCTAGTATCTTTTTAACTGACTTTGGTGCTAAATCGAAAAATGCACTCATTCGAATATGTCGACCTTTTCGCGCTGCATAGCTAATCCCCATAAATGTAGCGATTATGACGGCAAACTGACTTACCTCCGCAGCAAATGACCAACTTTTCACTGGTAACGCCCTTGTAAAAACGTTTCCGACAACCATCACAGCAATTAAAATAATCGCGTAACTCAAAATAAACGTTTCTATTTTCATCAGAAACCGGTCCATTTTTCTAATAAACTTCAATCCCACCCCTCCTTATCATAGTAATCATCTCTATATAGTCGGTTTAATTAGTGGCAAACTCTTGTTTTTACAATGGGTTGTAGATGAAGGAGAACAACTAATCCGTTATTTCAGAAAGTCCGCACACCCATCATATACCAGTTCATTTTTTGGCTCAAACATGAAATTCAGCTGTAAGTTTGGATATTTTTTGGTAATTAGCTATCTACACTCATCAAAGAACAATTATAGAAAGATACTCCTAACTGCTCCTATTTCCTACACAACTCGAGGCACTTTATATAAACCCTTATTTCTTAACTCAAAGAACAAAGTGCAAGCGCCTTAGTTAGCTGGAAAAGCATATTTTCTGCAAAACAATAAAAAACTGGTCCCGTTTAAGAGACCAGTTTTATCGTATTAAAAGTTTCTTGCCAGCGTTGCAAGTGTGCGAACCATTGCTCCTGTTCCACCCTTTGGTCCAAATACACTTTCACTTTTCGACCAAGCCGTTCCTGCAATATCTAAATGTACCCATGGTGTATCCTCGGCAAATTCACCAATAAATAATCCTGCAGTAATACTTCCACCTTCACGACCTGGAGAATTATTTAAGTCTGCAACATCACTAGAACGAAGCATTTCTTTATATGGATCAAAATTCGGTAATCTCCATAAATATTCCCCTGCTTCACCAGCTGCAACTAATACATCCTCCATTAGATCTTCATCATTTGTAATCGCACCTGTTGTAATCCCTGCTAACGCAACTATTACCGCACCTGTTAAAGTCGCGACATCAACAATATAATCTGCACCTAACTGTTTAGCATAAGTAACAGCGTCAGCTAAAATTAAACGACCCTCTGCATCTGTATTACGAACCTCTATCGTTCTGCCACTTAACGAAGTAATAACATCACCAGGCTTTAAGGCACTACCGTTAATTAGGTTTTCCGAAGAAGGAATAACGGCCATAACGTTTACATCTGGCTTAAGGGCCCCGATTACTTCCATAGCTCCTAAAACTGAAGCAGCTCCACCCATATCCATTTTCATTTCATGCATGTTTGCTGCAGGCTTAATGGAAATACCACCAGCGTCAAAGGTTAAACCTTTCCCTACAAAACTTAAAACATTTTCCCATTTTTCTTTGCCACGATATTTAAGGACAATCATTTTCGGAGGTTGGTCAGAACCTTTGGCAACTGCTAAAAGTGCACCCATCCCAAGCTTCTCCATCTCCTCTTTTTCAAGCACTGAGTATTCCATACCATAACGATCAGCGATCTCTTTCGCTTTTACCGCTAAGTCAGTTGGTGTCATGTAGTTTCCTGGTGCGTTCACAAGAGCACGAGCAAAATTTGTTCCCGCTCCAAAAGATTCACCAACGATTAACGCTTCCTCAACAGCATCTTCATCTAGTGACGTGTATACTACTACTTTTTCAAGTGATTTTTGCTCAGCCTGCTTCTGCTTATACGTCTCTGTTCGATAGCTCGTCAGCACAAACGCCTCTGCTAAAGCTTTAGCAAAAACTTGATTATTTTTCTCTTCTGTTAAAAACGTATCTAAGGCAACTGCAACTTCTACCTGCTCGTCTTTTGTTAAATTTTTCGAAACGACAGCAAACGCTTCACGAACTCTTTCAAACGTCAATTCTGCTTTTTTACCAAGACCGACAAAATAAATAACTTTTGATTCAAGCTTTCCGAACGTATGTATTTTGTAAACTTTCTTAAATCCTGAAGACAGCTGTTTTTCCGCTAATAACTCAACGAGGTAGCCATCTAATTTCTTATCAATTTCCCTTACAATTCCATCAGGCTTTTTATCATCTTCAAAAAGACCAACAACTATCGCTCCTAATCTCTTTGCAAGTACATCTCCATCTTTAACCTTAAACAAAATACTTCACTCCTCATCCTAAGTTTTCATTCTATAATATTATAGCTTGTTCATCTATTTATTTCGAGAAACTAATATTATTCGATAAAAAAAATATCTGTTATAATATAAGCATCACGTCTAAATTTTAACGGAGAAATTATTACCATATACCGAACGACTAAAAATACTTTTAGGTATGAGCCAAATTGGGAATGAGAAGATAATAGAAACTAACCATGTGAAACAAATAAAAGTAGCTACTTGAATAGACTAAGAAAGGAAGCAATTATGGAACTACTAACAAATTTCCCATTATGGGCCGCATTAATCGCGATCGGATTTGCCCAATTCATTAAAGTACCACTTCAATATATCGCAACTAGAAAATTTGATTGGTCACTCTTAACTAGTACTGGAGGAATGCCTAGTTCACACTCCGGAGCTGTCACCGCATTAGCTACAGCCGTTGGTCTTGAAGAGGGGTTAGGATCGCCATATTTTGCCATCTCTGCAATCTTCGGAATCATCGTCATGTTCGATGCCTCTGGCGTTCGTAGACATGCGGGTGAACAAGCTACTGTTTTGAATCGTTTAGTCGAAGATTTTAACAAACTTGTAACAGAAGTGAAAACTTGGCCGCAAAAAGAAGAGCAAGAGAAGCAAAAAGAACTAAAGGAATTGTTAGGACATCAACCAATTGAAGTTTTCTTTGGAGGACTTACTGGCATTTTACTAACTTTATTTTTACACTTTTTACTATTCTAACTGTATAAGCAGAATAACAACGAAGAGACTTTCCCATAAGTGTAAGCACACCTCAACGTGATACCATATAGAAGTTTATATTTGTACACAATCTATTTAGTAGCCGAGGTTCTGACACTTTACTATGGGATAGCCTCTTTTTTTAGGAGGAAAATACATGAGACTTATTTCGATCTGCCCTAGCAACACCGAACTTCTTGCCTACTTAGGTTTAACTGACCAAATTATAGCTGTTGATGACTATTCGGATTGGCCTGAACAAATCAATAAATTACCTCGTCTAGGTCCAGACTTGAACATTAATATGGATAAACTTGAAGAACTTAAACCAGACTTGGTATTGGCATCACTTAGCGTACCAGGAATGGAAAGAAACGTTGAACAATTAAAAAGGAGGAACATCCCTCACATTGTCTTAAATCCAAACTCTTTAATGGATATTTACGAAAACCTTTTATTCGTTGGTGAAAAAACAGGGTGCATTGAAAGTGCCCAAGAAATCGCTAACCAATTTAAAAAGGAAATTGAAGACTATAAGGAATCCCATCAAGAGGATAAAAATGGTAGTATTTATTGGGAATGGTGGCCAAAACCAATATTCACACCTGGAAAAGCAAATTGGTTAACAGAAGTAAGTGAAATTGTCGGCGGGAAAAACTGCTTTTGCGACTATGACAAAGCAAACGTGCAAGTTACTTGGGAGGAAGTCATCGCAAAGAACCCTGATCATATTTGTATGGTTTGGGTAGGTGTAAAGGAAGAAAAAATGAACATAAAGCATATCATTAAACGAGAAAATGCCGCTACAATTACAGCTATTCAAAACAATAACATTTACATTCTTGAAGAGTCACTATTTTGTCGCCCTTCACCAAGGCTTATTGAAGGAATAAAGAGATTGTCCACTATATTAAACAAAACAAGCGAACATAAAAAATAGGTGCCTAGCACCTATAAAAATAAAAAGGTGCCAGGCACCAATGAAAGTTCACTTTCAACAACACATATGTAAATTTGATCTACACAAAACATCCAATCGAAGAAAGTGAACTTTTCTGTAAATACTATTTACAAGGTAGGCACGCCTGACACCTTTTTATTTTTAGTTTGCAAATGACAATTGTCTACGGAAAACTTGAACTGCTTCTGCTTCATTCAAGTTTTGCAAATGCTCTTCCGTTAAACGTCCACTACCTCTTTCTACTACATAAACTTCTACTTCTTTCTTGCCCCATTGGTCGAAAACATCTTGAACCGTCTCGTAGTACAGATCGATTTTATTTCCTTTAATAGCTGAACCTGTATCAGCTACAACCCCATATCCATAACCAGGGATAAAGAGAATTGATCCAATCGGAAAGACCTTTGTATCAGCTGCAATTGTTGAATATAGATCTCGCTTTACAGTTACCCCTGAAAAGGTGATCCCATACTGCGGATGACCAGGACGCTTCCCAGTTGATTCATAACCTGCTGTATAACCTGTCGCCACCACTTTTTGTGAAGGATACTGACTCCAATCAATGGCTTCCTCTAGCGAAATTGGTTCTGATTCCACAACCTCTTGACTACTTAAAAACTTCGTTTCACTACTAAACATCGGTAAACTTCTATTAGTTGGTGTATACTTTTTTAAGCTAGCATCTAGACTATGTTTCTCTTCTTCAACTTTAGTAGGAATTGAAAACTCCTCAGTCAACCACCAATTTGTCACTTGATTCGCACTTACACCCGAAATTGATTCAAATGTTGTTAACAAAGCCACACTAAATAAAACTGTCATTGTTACTCGTCTAAAAATCATTGTAACGATTTCCATTTTTTTCACTCCTCTCAATGTGTAATCTTCTCCAAAAAGAGTGAAGTTTATACAAAGAGAAAAGAAAAAAGTTAATTTTTCTAAATATTTCGTTATCGACAACTTTAGAAAAACTATATTATCACAGAAAACCATGGCGGCGAAACCTTGCCTCCACAATCTTTAATCAAAAGTCACTAGAATCCTTTTCTCTTCGCTGTAAAACTCTAACGAATTTTATTGTATGCTTTATGAAATCTAGAGACATTTTCTAAGAAGCTATCTAACAATTCAATAGGTTCTAACTAGAATTACTTAGGTTAGAATTTGACGAAGTGTTATCGCTTTAAGTAAACTTGTGTTATATTCTTATGATGAAGGCTTTACATATGGGGGTGAAATCTTGATAAGCATTCCACAATTAATTATTTCGATCTTATTATTTATCGTTTTATTCTTTGGAATTGGCTTTTTATTAAATATGTTGCTAAGGTCAACATGGTTTATGGCTATTATTTATCCTATTGTTGTCATTCGCATCGTTGATGATGTTAGTGTTTTCGAATACATTACTGCACCAATTAGCTCTTTTTCAGCTTTAGGAAGCAAATTAATTTCACTCCAGATTGCAGATATTGTTATTTTATCCGCTGGAATGGCTGGGGCACTTCTTGCGGGCCTTGCTAATAAGGTCCTAAGGTCAAAAGGCTATCAAATGTTTTAAGAATTTTTATGTACTCTAGTGAATTTCATTATTGGCTCAATCGAGCTATATCAATCTGAGTGTAGTTGCGATTGGTTTCTACGCAACTACATTTAGAACTTAATAGCGAAAATAATGAATGATGAAATTCATTAACTCACCATAAAAAAATGTACCACTCATTAGAGGGTACATTTTTCTTGTTCTCCTTTAGCCTTCTCACCTGTTCCTTGGCAACACTCACAAGTTTCCGATCCACCTAACAACAATTGAAAATAACCTTTTCCTGCACAATATGGACAATCATTTGCACCAAGTTTTACTTTCCCCAATTGGATCGCCCTCCTATATATTACTTTTATGTAAATATAGCAGTCACAGTAATTTTTGAAAAGTTCCAAATCCACGCAATTTAACGCATAAAAGCGCTATCATTTTGCATTCCCTTAAATTTTCAGATTATTTTGAAGTTTTAGTAAAATATTTTATAACTCGTATACTGGAACACATCTCCAGGATCTGGAGTTAAGGTTTGGAACGATTTTTCCTGTAGTTGTTTTAGAAATAAGTGAACCATCATTGATGTATTGGGATCCTGTTCTAATTCATCTCTCGTCATAAAAGCAACCTCTTCAATTTCTCCTGCTTGAACAGCTAGCCTACCACCAGTTTCTTCTAATAAGAATACGATCAGATTGTCACTAATTGTTTCTTTAATTACACCCGTCCTGAGACCAATAATATCAACCACTTTCGTCTTAATACCAGTTTCTTCTTCTACTTCCCTTACCGCTGCTTGATCAACGGTTTCTCCTTCATGAACAAAGCCAGCTGGAAATGACCAAAGATCTTTTAAACCACCATACTTCTTTTTGACAACTAGCCATTTTTCATCCTTAATAACGATACCTGCTGCTGCTAGCCAAACATTACTACGATCCTTTTTCACCTTCATTCCTCCCCTAGAATAATTCCCCCTATTTAGTTTAATTAATATTATAATAAGAAATTTTATATTTAAAGAGAAAGGTCCCAAAAAATAAAAGAGCTAACTCAATATCCGTTGAGTCAGCTCCTAAATTGTTGGGGCGATATATTAAGAGAATAAATTTAACTTCCCTTTTTTAACTACTAATGGTAAGCCACCTAAAAGATAAAGGTAACGATTATCAATGATTTTCTTCATTGTTGAGGCAGATGAACCGTATAGCTTTTTCGACCCAACGATTCCAATTGCTTCTTTGCCACCTAATGAAGCTACAGTACCTTTAATATCCGGTTTAAATGTTTCTAAATTGTCATTTCCAGAAATTAAGGAAATTAAATTTTTCGCAACTGTATACGATTGCTGAATAGCAATTTGAGCAGTTGGCGGATACGGTCGATTTAACTCTTCATTAATAATAAGCGCGCAAACAACGAATAGAAATAAAAACGTAAAAACAGGTGCTCATAAAAAAGGATAAAAATTAAATACTCGCCCACCGACATATACTCAAAGAAGTGTGACGGTAGGGCAATCGTTATCATTACATAAAATGCAATAGACATAATCATAAGTATGACAAGCATAA
>NZ_JBKBWN010000029.1:0-9595 GCF_046314235.1 Anaerobacillus sp. | reverse complement strand
CTCTTCATTAATAATAAGCGCGCAATCACCGATGATAAATACATCGTTAAGACCAGGTGCTCTTAAATCAGGATCAACTTTAATTCTTCCACGCATTGTTTCAAAGCCAGATTTATCTAAAATTGAACTTCCACGAACACCAGTAGTCCATACAATTGTTTTAGACTTAATTTCATCACCAGTTGCAAGGATAACTCCGTCTTTCGTTACTTCTTTAATTGGAGTGCTAATTTTAAATTCAACACCACGGCTTTCTAATAAGCTCATTGCGTAATCAACAAGTTCTGGATCAAAGCCAGGTAAAGCTGTTGGCGCCGCTTCTACGCTAAGAATACGAACCTTTTTCCGATCAATATCATATTCTTTACATAATTCAGGAATTCGCTCTGTTAGTTCCCCAACAAACTCAATCCCAGTAAACCCTGCACCAGCTACAATAAATGTTAAATACTCTTCATGTTTAATTTCAGAGTTATTATATGAAGCAAACATATATTCAATATGTTCACGTATTTGACGGACAGAATTTACACTGCGGATAGCAAAGGCATTTTCTTCTACACCAGGAATTCCGAAAGTTTCTGGTTCAGAACCTAAGCCGATGACTAAGTAATCGTAATCGATCACTCCACCTTCTAAAACAACCTGTTTTTCAGCCGTTTTAATCTCAACAACAACGTCTTTTATGAACTTAACTTTATTTGTATCAATGACACTGTCGATTCTCATTCTTGTACGGTCATGATGCAAAGTTCCCGCTGCTGGTTCGTGTAACCACGTTGTTTGGTAATGGTAATTGTGCTTATTAACTAAAGTTATTTCTGCATCGTTATATCCGAGTTGTTTAGATAATCTGGAAGCAGTCATCATCCCACCGTAACCCGCACCTAAAATTAAAATTCTCGGTTTTTTCTTCATTGTTAATCACTCCATTTTTAAATTTTACGTATGGGGCTAGGTAATGTTATTTTCCCCTGTTCTACTAAACATAAGCAAGAGGTTTTTACCATAAGGATTGTGATCTATTTCACTATCTATCACAAAGTGACTTTGTGATTTCCTTCACTTACTTGAGCGAAAAAAAATCTCTATTCCAAAGTTCTATTTTTCTATACCTGCCGTTAAAAATTGTCAAAGAAAGTTCACATTTCCTTCTTGATACTATAATATGTCCTTTGACAAAAAAAATCAACAGTTTTAGCTGATTTATTTCCACTTTTTTTTATATTAATATATTTAAATAGTTACAACTGTATAAATAAGGTAAACCATTTGGTTGAACTGCTATATTTAGGCGAGTATTTTTTTGTGTTTTAGTAACAAGCTATAAACACTAGCGTCAAATTGTTTATATTTAGAATTTTTCGATTTGTATAGCTAATTATCTATTATACCTTTCCTTTGCAACACTTTACCTTTATAATATGATATGTACTATATCAATAAAAAATTTTTATGGGGGGGTGCTAGTCTTGGTTCAAGATACAAACGTATACGATATTACCATTATCGGTGGTGGACCTGTCGGTATTTTCACGGCTTTTTATGCTGGCATGAGACAAGCAAAAGTGAAAATAATTGAGGCAATGCCACAATTAGGGGGACAACTTTCGGCATTATATCCTGAAAAGTACATATACGATGTTGCCGGATTTCCTAAAGTTCGTGCTCAAGAACTTGTCGATAGCTTAATAGAACAAGCAGATCAATTTAGTCCTACTGTCGTCTTAGACCAGACTGTTGAAACAGTTGATAAAGTAGATAAAGACGGCGAAAATGTTTTTCAATTAACGACTAATAAAGGTGTCCATTACTCCAAGACAATTATTATAACAGCTGGTGTTGGCGCATTTCAACCACGTCGTCTAGAAAACGAAGGCGCTAAAAATTATGAAGGTAAAAATCTTCACTATTTCGTAAACGACTTGAATATTTTTGCTGGTGAAAAGGTTTTAATAAGTGGTGGTGGCGATTCTGCGGTTGACTGGGCGCTAATGCTTGCAGATATTGCTGAAGAAGTGACAATTATTCACCGCCGTAATCAATTCAGGGCTCACGAACACAGTGTCGAGTTACTTACGAACTCCGAGAAAATCAAAGTCCGTACACCTTATACAATCTCTGAACTTTTCGGTGACGATGAGAAAATTAATAAAGTTACAATTAGTGAAGTTCGTGGTGACAATTCGGAAACTATAGATGTTGATTCAGTTATTGTTAACTTCGGATTTATCTCAGCATTAGGACCAATCAAAAATTGGGGACTTGAAATTGAGAAAAATTGCATCGTAGTTAATTCAAAGATGGAAACAAACGTACCTGGCATTTACGCTTCTGGTGATATCGCAACTTATGACGGGAAAATGAAGCTAATTGCAGCTGGTTTTGGGGAAGCACCTACTGCAGTTAACAGTGCAAAGAATTACATTGACCCTGAAACAGCAAAAGCTCATGCCCATAGTTCAAGTTTATTTCCACAATAAAGAAAAAGGCTAAGCAAATGCTTAGCCTTTTTCTTATGTTTAACACTCTTCAGGTGTACCTTGATTATCCTTCGTTTTAAATGAAGATCCACAACCACATGTTGCAATGGCATTCGGATTATCGATGGTAAAGCCGCCGCCCATCATGTTTTGTTTGAGAATGTTGTTATATCAACGCTTTTAAGTGTTTTTGGGGATTATGAATTGCAATAAGGGTTGTTAATTGTAAGCCTTCACGATTGTTAATGTCGTTAACCTAAGAATACCCAAATCCTTTACACATTTCAAGTAATAGCCGCACCCTACCTATGACTAATTAAAATATATTGATTCTTTTCCTACACTATAATTAAAAGTCTTGATTTTTTTTAAATCCTCTAATTTTTCTTCCAACTTTTTTGTCTCTTCACCTGTTAGTGACCCAAGAGATAACTCCCAATTTATTAATGATAGAGAATCGTTCACAAGTTCACTGGTAACTTCAAAAATTCTGTGTGCAAATGTACGTAAATCAAATAATTTTCCTTCATTAATTTTTGATTTAAACCCCCAGAAATTAGATTCTTTTATACTTAAACTTTCAAAAAGGTCTGGTGACTCATGCGGCAAAAATAATAAATTTGGTAATTTCTTTTCGGATGTAGAATAACCCATTCCTTGAATAAAAGTTCTATGTTGTAAAGAGTGCCTAATTTGGTAAATAATATTGATTTTTTTCTGGGTTACCTCATCTAATAAAAAGGCATACAGTTTAGGATTGAACACAGATAACTTCTTTATAAAATCAGTATTTTTTTTCTTCAATGGAACTTGAATAGAAATTTTCTGGGGATTTATTTCAAATTTGTAAAAGTCTTTAATAATCCAAGCTATTCCATCAAACGCACCTGTTACCAACATAATCATATAACCTAGATGATAAAGACATTCATCCAATGTATCATTGTTTGGGTTTTTTAGTGAATGAAAATCTATCTTATCTAATGCCTTGGATATTAAATACAACCTTTGATGTAAACTGCCAAAATTCGAGGGATGAATTGAAATTTCTTCATTTGAAATTAAATCCCATTTGATACTTGATTCAATAAGTTGTGGAAAATTAATACTGACTCTATATGAGTAATATGGCTCTTCACCATAAATTCTACTATTAGGACGGTCATAAAAAATACCGTAATAAACTAAAAGTATTCGTAGTTCCTGTAAAAGTTCGTTAATAGTTATCTTTTTAGCATTTATACTGTTTCTTTCATAAAACTCATCATCCTTACTCATTACAAAGTAATCTGGATTAATGTGTGCTATTGCTTGTGAATCCAATACTCTAACTTTACTTTCTCCAACATACACTGCTCCCCACTTTGCTAAATTGCCATTTAAAATCCCTTTTTCTTTCCCGTTATACTTCAGTGCAACTTTTTCTTGAGCATACTTTGTATCTATATATGAACTGAATTCAATGTTTTCCTTTTGGAATAATGCTATTAAATGATTATTCGCTTCTCTCACAGGTAAAAATAACAAGGAAACAAAAGGAAGCTTAGAAATGTCAACAAGTTTCCTTACAGATTTAGATAATTGTTCATAATGCTCACTTAAATATTCTGTATGAACTACTATTACAATTGGATTGTTTTCAGAGGGTATCCCTCTATCAAATGGGTTCTTTTGTATTTCATTCTTGTACATACCATAACTCCTTAAATGTTTTAATCCACTCCATCAAAAAATGTGGAAATAGACACTATACTACTGCAGGTAAGAAAGGTTTCAAAGGAAATTATAAAAAGCTTAATTTTTCCTCCAAACTGATACTCATATTCTTTTACAACTTAAGTGAATATCAAATGGTACAGATTACACCCTTATTACATCAGACAATGCAGTGTGAAATTGTTCCTTTGTTACGATTAACAAATTTGTAGTATTAAACGTATTTTTATCTGCTTCTTTTAGATAATGCAAGTAACGAACTAGTCTAACAAAAGCTTTCAACTTATCGTCGGTCCAAGGAATTACTACCCCCAATCTTCCAAGAGCAGATGCATTAATTGCACCACCCATTAAGTGTTTCCGACTTACTTTGTTCTCAATTTCTATTGCCATAAAACACCTTGCATTTAAGTTTTGATATATAATGTTTTCACAAGTACCTGCTTCTACAAAATCCCCATAACGATACAAATTATCTCGGTTGTAAGTAATTAAGCGTTCAACAAAATCACGGATTCTGTTTACACTAAACATGTCGTTGTAGTCCAACTCGTGCCTTTGATGAGTTGCAAAAGGTCCAACTGCAACGTCTACTCTTGGAGAGTAAATATTTAATGCTCTTTCATCTCTCATTGCATCCCACTCTGTTCTAACAGCGGTATTAGGAAACAATATTTCCAATTTCCCCTTAAGGTACTCTTGATAAATTTTAAGTTTCACTTCCCCTAAATCTTCCAAATTAATATCATTAATTTCTAAAGTTCCAGACATAAAACACTCTCCTTGTTTTTTAAACAATTTCTAATAATATATTTTTTGAGTAATTATTCCCCGAACTGTATGGCTCATCTTCAATTAAAGTAGATACTATCATTATACCAATAACTAGTAATACCTAACTATATCATTCTTCTATTTATCCCTTAACAATTAAGCCGTTTCAAAAAAAAGAGCAAAAAAAATAAAATTGGAAATCCCTGCAGGTATATGGTAATTTTTGTCGAAATATCCTCTTTAGGAAATATGGAGGATAGAAAAATGAGGATAAAAGAGTTCACAATTAAAAATTTCAAGAACATTGGTCACAATGAACCATGTACAGTTACTTTCCCAAGAGTGGATGGGGAAGGAGCATCAGACTTTATTACAATTATAGGAGAGAACAACATAGGAAAATCTTCTCTACTCGAGGCATTAAAGTTATTTCTTCCAGAAACAGATACATCTAATACACCTACTATTGATATGTTCCCTTTCATCATCTCTAAAATGAAACTTACTATCCTCTTATTTCAGCAGATAAAGGTTTCGAACAATAATCTGTATAGTGTGGATGTGGGTGCATGGGGTGTATCTCAACTATAAATCCAGTGAAAGTGTGGAAAATACGCCCCCATCCATAATCGACATAAAGAAAGAGACCCCTTAGGGAGTCCCTTAACTTACTAGTTGATGCTCCTTGATTAACTTGTCTAAAGTCGGTCTAGATACCTCTAATTCCTTTGCGAGCTGAGACTTAGATACTTCTCTATTCATATATCTTTGATAATGCTTATCGAAGTTCTGTATTGATACTTCTTTCCGTCCTTTGTATTTTCCTTCTGCTTTAGCTATCGCAATACCTTCACGTTGCCTTTCAAGCATATTTTCACGTTCAAAATCATTAATAGCACTAATCATCTTTAACATAAGTCTGCCTGTTGCTGTAGAGGTATCAATACTCTCTTTAATTGATACTAGTTGAACTCCTTTTGCTTCTAACAGTTCGACTAGTTCTAACAGGTCTTTTGTGGAGCGTGCTAATCTCGAAAAGTCTGCAACATAGATTGTATCTCCTTCTCTTGCAAAGTCTAACATCTCTTGTAGCTTTGGTCTATTTGTATTCTTAGCTGAGACTTTTTCTTGATACACTTTATCTATTTTGTACTGCTTCATTACCTCGGTTTGTCTTGCTTCGTTCTGTTCAACTGTTGATACTCTTATATACGCTATGTTCATATTCATCTGTCCTTCCATACAAATCTGATGAATTAAAGATAGCATAACGTAAAATTAAAATCTATAACTTTATTTACGTTTTGTAAATTAATAAGAATTCACATTACAAATTTACACAAAGGTAGTGCTTATTATTTGCAAACTTAAGGCAAGCTCTACATTTACATACAGCTTATCGAAAACAACATAATAAACAAGAGATATCTTCTCTTTTGATATAACTTAATAGGATACGACTCTGTTATCGGTTATCGTTTCGCAATACAACCGTTTATTACTACACATTTTGTCATTTTACTGCACTAAAACATATCTATTATTTGAGTCGTATCGATGAATTACCGAATCCTAGTTTGTGGATGAGAGTGGTATCTGTATCAAACCTACTAATCTAACACACTATCTCCACATGAGGCTTACATAATGCCTCCAGATTCACTACACTGAAGCTTACCGTTAAGTAAAGAAGAGGAGGATTAGTAAGAAAGGTACAAGTTAAAACTCCACCATGAGCAATTCTGTACAACTGCGAGCATGTTTATCCTATTAGTCTCATTATGCTTCCGCTTTTAGGATATTAATTGACACTAATAGTAACATAAAGAGTCCCAAATGCAGATGCTCTAATTCTTCTTATGGTTTATAATTAATATAAAGGAAAAATATGGAGGTTTAAAATGAGAAAGAATTTTGTGATATATAAACAATGCGATATCGAGGGTTTTAATTCTTTTAAGTGTTCGTTATGTGGTGAAGATTTCAAATTAAAAACCAACGAAGTTCAAGAAGACGATGTTATTGAGTTATTTTGTCCAAATTGCGGGATTCCAAGCCCTATCTCTAGTTACTACACCGCTGATATAATAGAGCATGCAGAGACCCTTGTTATGAACGAGGCGATGGATATGTTGAATGATATGTTTAAAGGGTTAGAAAGAACTGCAAGGAAGAATAAAAATTTAACTTTTAAAAGAGACAAGCGTTTACCTATTAAACAACCAATGGCATTGTATGAGAATGACGACTTAGACCAAATCGAGTTCATATGTTGTAATAGAAAGGCAAAACTCTCACTATTGTCTAAGACAATAAAGCCGTTTTGTCCATATTGTGGGGTGAATTAATTGGAGAAAATCATTGATGGGAAAGAATTCAAATTAATATCTAGGCAATTCAGAAGAGTTGCAGGGGATTTGCTTAATGCACAAGATACATATGAAGCAACGAGGTTAGCAACAAGATTTATTATGTATATAGATAGTGAGCCAATTCTATCCGACTTTATCGGTAAAAACAACATTCTAGAGTTTGATATGAAGGAAATAATACAGGCAAAGGAATATCATGATAAATTTGACATCCCAATTAAAGTCGATGAGGAAATAGCCTTTATTTATCAACTTTTAAAATATACAACGGAGAACTTTGACAGATATGATACTGTTTCACGGGCATATGCAATGTACAGCGGTGCAAAGATTACTGATAGTATCCGTGAATTTAACAGGGAAGTAGTAAAACTTTTGGTCAATCACATTACAGATTATTTAGAAGAGAAGGCGATTGAATTGGGTATTGACGAAAAACCAAATGCAAAAATTTTAATTCAAGGAAATGTAGGACAACTAAACTTTACAGAAACAGGTAACATTCAAGCTAACCAACAAAATAACAGCCCAAATAGCAATGAAGAACTTTTATCACTTGCTAAGGAACTCATTGCCGCTTTGAAAGATGCTCAAATTGAAAATACTGCTGATAAAGAAGATGCTATTGATTTTGTTGAAGAAGCGACAAATTGTATTGAAGCTGGAAACCAACCAAAACCATCTGTTATCCGTAGAGCAAGGGAGTCATTAAGCAAAATAAGACCTGTTGTAGATGATGCTTCCTATTTAGCTACTCAAATCGATAAAGTTGTTCAAGCATTCAGTAACATGTCCTTCTATTAATGGACAAGTCTCCATGTATGGGCTTGACGAATTATATCTATACGGGTTTGTTTTTTCAGTTGATTAAAGGGTTTATTTAACTCATGACATCGTGGTGTTTTCTCACTCTCAAAATGTAAGAGACTCTTTAGTACAAGTTTACAGGAAAATGCTGCTGTTGTAATAGCAGGTGCAAAATATGTCAAAAAATAATCACTATTAGTATTTCATACCTGTATTAATACCAAGGATTTCGGCAGGGAAGCGAGTTCTACAAAGCATAAGAAATGAGGGATTACACATGGAGCAAAGTAAAAGTAAACATATCCTAGAACTATCTCAGGAATTATTAGATGATATTGAACTGAGTCGTCTTAGTGGAGAGCAGCTTATATTAAAAGCCAGTAGATTAGCAAGATTTGTAGGTTCAAAGGAAATTAAGACATGGCTTTTTATGGAATTAAGTGGATATAAAAATAATGAGATAGGAAAAAAATATATGAGCAAAACAGGTAGATGGATAAATCGTGAAAAAGGAACAGGATACTGGGGTTCATTAGCACAACATGAGTCGGCTTTAGAGGCAGCTAAATTACAGCTTAAAACAATGAGTATTCCAAGTTCAAGTGGTGACTATGCCAATTTAGCAGTTACTAATGTAATACAATCAATGCAAAACACCTCAGCTAAAATAACTACATTAGGAGGAATAAGAAGCAGGGTTTTAGCTCTGCTGCATGATTTTGTTACAAATGTTTATTATGAAAAGGTATTTGATTCCTTAGCAGAAAGTATTTTTGATTCATACAAAAATGACGTAGACCAATTAATTGCTGATAAATGCGGAGATGTCATTCAACAAATACCATCTGTTATAGACCGTTTATCAGATGGAGATTCTGAGTCGATTAGTCAGGCTCTTACAACTTGTAGAAGAATCATTGATTCTTTTGCAAATAATATTTTCACTCCTAGTGAGGAAAACATTGAAATTGATGGGAACACACTTTCTTTAAAAGCTGATAAAATCCAAAATAGAATAAATGTATACGTTCATTTTAATTGTGATAGTAAATCAAGGAAAAAGAAAATAAGGCAGAATCTTTCTAATTTATATGAGAGAGTTTCCTCTGGTGTGCATTCAGAGGTTGAGGCAAATGAGGCTAAATCCTTGTTTTTAAATACTTATTTATTACTAGGTGAGGTATTAACTTTAAATAATAGCAGGCAAACGGAAGAATAAAGGCATGAGATTGGACATTTCCTTCTTCATACAAATAGGTAAGGGTTTGAAATTATCGCTCTTTTCTCACAATAAAAATCATTGGGAACAGAGTGTCGCCAAAATTGTTTTTGTCAATATTAATTTGAGCCATTGTGATCACTTCAAAAGTGAGCCACTTCATATAATTCACCTCCCATTAATGGAGGAGAATGGAAGTTTTGGGAGAGCCAACACTCCCAAAA
>NZ_JBKBWN010000028.1:0-24060 GCF_046314235.1 Anaerobacillus sp. | reverse complement strand
CTGAGCCAGGATCAAACTCTCCATAAAAGTGTTTGATATAGCTCAAAAAAATTTGTTACATTGACGAGATATTACTATCTCTTTAATTCGCTTGGCTGTGTGTTCAGTTTTCAAAGAACAATATCATTCATCTCAATTACATCATGAGACACTACCTGAAGATACATCGTGCAATATTGCGACGAGTAACCGCAGGAGCAAAGTTACTGACCTCAATCACATCATGTGAAAGCTTCTTAGAATTTACTTCGTGCAGCTTTGCGACGAGAAAGTGACGCAAGGAACGGCAGGAGCAGATTTCTAAGTTATTGTCAGCGCACTACTTAAGTGTTGCCGTTTCAACGACAAGAAATTAATTATATCACAATAACTTTATGAAGTCAACACTGTTTTTTTGTTACGATTCAATAAGTTGTTGTTTTGTGACTCATAAAATATTATCACCTTCACACTATCTTGTCAATAGAACTTTTTGTCGTAATGTTGACGAGTTTTGTCTTGAAGAGTGTTTTAATAATATACCACGTATATATCCCGTGCGCAAGCATAGAAATGTTAATCTTTATTGGTTATTTTATCCAACCTCTAGTTGAACTATAAAACAAAGAAGTCAATGGCGACCAACACTATCAGCCCTGGTATTCCTAAAAATCCTGAAACAGAAGCAGTAACTAAATTAATTGGGATGTGATAATCAAAAGCTGACCCAAAAGCATTCAGGAAAAATAAAAACAAAGCTCCTATTATTAGTTTAATCATTCCTTGTCCAAGAAAACGCAATGGTTTGATTGGCGCCCCTAAAACCAATAACAAAAAAATAATTCCTCCTAATAGTGTCACAACAATAATTGGATTCAAATTCATTCAACTCCCATCGTTTATTGACAAGCCCTCAATGTTAACTTATTCGGAGAAAATAAAAAAAGAACATAGAAGAATCTTTATTTAAGATTTTCCATGTTCGTTTTTCGAACCCTAGCTTCTTTTAACATAAATAAATATTTAGCTTCAGTTACTTTAAGTTTTAAAATCACAGCTTCTGAAGGATCAACACTTTTTTCAACTAATTCTTTTTGATTTATTAGTAATCGCTTTTGTGACTCTATTTCTTGTACTAACCTGTCATTTTCAGTTTTTCTTATCTTACCTTTTTTCTTAAAAAGCATTTCTTTGCTCCTTTGTTACTATAGTTCCCTTCGACCTTCAATAGCTTTTGATAACGTAACTTCATCTGCATATTCTAAGTCGCCACCAACCGGAAGCCCATGTGCTATCCTTGTTACTTTTATTCCTGTTGGCTTTATTAGCCGAGAAATGTACATAGCAGTAGCTTCGCCTTCTATATTAGGGTTCGTCGCTAAGATGATTTCTTGTATCGTATCATCTTGAAGTCGCTTTAAGAGCTCAGGAATTTTTACGTCTTCAGGACCAATGCCATCCATAGGTGAAATCGCTCCTTGTAATACGTGATAAAGCCCATGATATTCCCTCATCTTTTCCATTGCAATAACATCCTTTGCATCTTGAAGGACGCAAATTACTGTTTTATCTCTTTGTTGGTCTTCACATATATAGCATGGATCTGAATCGGTAATATTATGACAAACCGAACAATAGGTAAGGTTTCTCTTTGCATTCACTAAGGCTTTTGCAAAATCTAAAACATCATCTTCTTTCATATCCAGTACAAAAAAAGCCAGTCGACTCGCCGTTTTCGGGCCGATACCTGGCAATCTCATAAATCCTTCTATTAGCTTCGATATCGGTTCTGGGTATTGCAACAACAATTCCTCCTAAGAAAAGCGCAGAGCGCCACCTAGCGGGCAAAAGCTATATTTGGCCAGAAAAAATTGTGCTTCACCGCACTTTTTCTGGCCTTTAAATGCTTAAAACCGCTTGCTAACGTAGCTAAACAGCTGCGTAGTTCACAAATTTATTATTTGACTTTTTTACAACATCAATTTCCACCTAAATATTAACATAGTCACTTAGCGATGATAATACGCCCTTACAACGCTGTACTAAAACATGCCAGGTAAATTCATACCTTTAGTGAATTTACCCATATCTTGATTAATTAAATCATCTGCCATTTTTAACGCTTCGTTTGTTGCTGCTAAAATTAAATCTTGTAGCATCTCAACATCTTCAGGATCTACAACTTCTTCTTTTATGATTACTTCAAGGATTTTCTTTTCTCCAGTAGCAATGACTTTCACCATACCACCACCAGCTGTAGCTTCAACCGTCTTCGACTTTAATTCCTCTTGAGCTTGCGCCATCTGTTTTTGTAGCTTTTGCATTTGTTTCATCATATTACCCATGTTTTTCATTTCAATTTCCTCGCTTTCATTATTCAATAATTTCAACTAAATCGGAACCAACTAATTTCAAAGCTTCTTCAACAATTGGGTCACCTTCATGTGAATCAGTTGTTTCCCCTCTTTGTTGGCGAACAAAATCCTCTTTAACAGTTTCCCATTGGTTGGTTAGTAATGTCAAAACTTTAAATTGTTCTTTGAATATCTCCATAATTTCTTGCTCAACTAAAGAACGGAATTTGGTATCTATCATATCTCGGTGCATTTGATTTTGAAATGCAAGTAAAATCATTGTTTTCGAAGCTGCAACAGGTTTACTATCTGACAACCAAGCATGGGCAGGTACACTTTGTTTTTTAACCGCATCCATTACTTGGCCCCAATTACTAGTAATACGCTGTAAATCTTGCTTTGATGCCTGTTTAAGCATTTCTTTTATTTGTCCACTACTCACTCCACTTTTTCCTGCTTTGAAATTAAATTGCCCTTGGTTTTTCTTTGGTTCGTCGACAGTGTTGTTTTGGTTTGGTAGTGGATTAGATCCAAGGCTTTCAATTTTTTGTTCGAGAAGTTGAACTTTCTTTAACAAGGATTGGTATGCTTCACTATTATCACCTTGAGTTTCAACCTTATTATTACAAATTTTAACAATTGCCACTTCTATGAAGATTTTAGGGTGACTAGACCATTTCATATCTTGGAGAATTTCATTTAGTGTTTCAATTGTATTATAGATCCACTGTTCAGGTATTTCTTTACTTATCGAGATAAACTCATTATCAACTGCAACCCTTTCTAATGCTTCATTTAGTTCTGGTGCAGTTTTATATAAAAGCATATCTCTATAAAAGAAGATAAAATCTTCAATAAAACGAGTTGGATCTTTCCCAGCTAAAATTAATTTATCTACAGCTTGTAAAGCTTTAACAACATCACTTGTTAATAGAGCTTGAGCCACTTCCATTAGCAATCCTTGAGATACAGCACCCGTAATTGTTAAAATATCATCTAGTGCTACTTCTTCATCACAATAAGAAATTGCTTGGTCTAATAAACTTAGCGCATCCCTCATTCCACCTTCTGAGACCCTAGCTATCATTGCTAACGCATCCGCAGAAACCTTCGTTTCATAGTGACTCAAAATAAACTCCATTCTAGTCGTCATCGCCTGACTTGTAATCCGTTTAAAATCAAAGCGTTGGCATCTTGATATAATTGTTAATGGAATTTTATGAGGTTCTGTTGTTGCAAGAATAAAAATAACGTGTTTTGGTGGCTCTTCTAATGTTTTTAATAATGCATTAAAAGCTCCTGTAGATAACATATGTACTTCATCTATAATATAAACTTTATAGCGAATACCGCTACTTGGTGCAAATTTCACTTTGTCACGGATATCTCTAATTTCATCAACACCATTATTAGATGCTGCGTCAATTTCAATAACATCAACAATCGAACCTTCAGAAATACCTCGGCACGCATCACACTCATTACAAGGTTCAGCAATTGGTGCCCGTTGACAGTTTACAGCTTTTGACATTATCTTCGCAGCACTAGTCTTCCCAGTTCCACGAGGTCCTGTAAAAAGATAGGCATGAGAGAGTTTTTCTTGAACTAGTGCATTTTTAATAGTTTTAGTAATATGTTCTTGTCCGACAACATCATTTAACTGTTTCGGTCGCCATACTCGATATAATGCTTGATAACTCAACTCCACACCTCCTTAAAAGACGTCATTTATAGGATTTTAGACACTTTTGTACTTTAGTTTCTAAATTATAGAGAATTTTCCGATATGCATTCTAGCTCACTAGTTTACATTATACCTTTTCATATTGTATATTTCAAAGTCTATATCAATTATACAATGAATAAAAAGAAGCAATTCTACAAGAGAATTGCTTCTAATATAAATTTGATGCCGTGCACCTTCCTTTGATCAAGGTACCCCAGGCGTTACCTAAGCAGTAAGCTCGATTCAGGCGACTCTACGGCACACGGAATGGTTCACTTACTGCTGCTTCCTTCCGGACCTGACAGGGTTCGTGAGTTTCCGTTGCGTAGAACCCAAATGTCAACACCACTTACTTAGGGCAGACCCTACGATACCAAGACCTAGGGAAGGGATTCCGTCTCGCTATAGCGGATTGCGAGTACAGGGCACCGCTACCTCCCCACCTAGCACGACAAATTTATAAACAATTTTGAGCGCCATTACTGTGACGCATAATTTAGTATAGACGTTTTCATTTAAAAAAGCAAGAGTAGTCACGAGCATGTTTAAGGTATATTAGGTAAATAAAGGGTATAGTATATTTCGTTATCATTAGGAACGTTTACATGACCACTATTGCAAGCTACCCTTCGTTTTCTTTCTCCTTAAATTCCTAAAAAAATTAGTTAATAAATCCCCACACTCTTTAGCCATAACTCCTTCTACAATTTCACATTGATGATTAAACTTAGGTTCAGTTAGAAGGTTATAAATTGATCCTACACAACCTGCCTTTGGATCGGATGCACCAAACACAACGCGCTCAACACGAGACTGGATGATTGCACCTGCGCACATTGGACAAGGCTCTAATGTTACATAAAGCGTACATCCAATTAATCTCCATGTATTAAGCTTTCTACACGCTTCATCTATTGCTAAAAGTTCTGCATGAGCGACAGCACGTTGGTCACTCTCTCTAAGATTGTATGCAGCTGAAATTATTTCCCCATCTTTAACAATAATTGCACCAATAGGAACTTCTTTTATTGCTTCTGCCTTTTTAGCCTCTTCTATAGCCAATTTCATAAACAAGAAATCATCACTCACTGTATTTTAACCTCCGTAACAGTTTGCCTGTCTTTTGATTTTACCTAACTTTCGTAGAATAAACAAAAGAGATGAGTTCTAAATACACTCATCTCTCCAAATTTATCTACCTTTAACTTCATTTAATACAACACCTAAAAAGTCTCTTGATACTCCGCCAATAAAATGGTCAACAATAATACCATCTTCATTAATAACAATTGTTTCTGGTTGACCGATGACATTAAACTTTCTAGATACGCTGTTAGTAAAGTCAAATACGTACGTTTTCTTTGAGTTTCTCTCTTCAACATATTTTCTGACTGTGTTTTGTGTCTCTCCTTTTACAACAACGAGAAGTTCAACCTCATCTTTAAATTCCTCATTGAAGCGTTCAAGCTCTGGAGCCTCGGCGACGCAAGCCGTACACCATGTAGCAAAGAAGTTTAACATAACTACTTTGCCGCGATAATCAGACAAGCGGTGAATGTTGCCTTCAAGGTCTTGCAATTCAAAATCATAAGCTTCGTCACCAATTACAACACTTTGGGTTTGAGAACGTAATCCTAAAACCATTGTAATTAGGATTCCAATAACAAAGACTAAAACAACCATTTGAATTATTTTTGGTTTATTCATTTGCTAACTCCCCCTAATACGGGTTTATCGATCATTTTTTTTCTAACTCCTGTAAAAAATGCAGTTGCTTTGCGATTGCTTTTTGTCGTTTACCTAACACCAATACGTAACTTGCGATCATTAACCAAATAATTGAATATGCAGCGAATAAATATGTCATGTTAAATCCTCCCTAATTCATCATTTTTTCTTGGAATTTTTCTTTTAAACGTTCAGTTTGAATTTTTAGGCGTTCAATATAAATACCTTTTTGTAATAAGACAAAGTATAAAATAGTCATCATAAACACCGTAAAGATTAATGCAAACAACATCGAAGGCTCTAAACCGCCACCTGATTCATTGGCACCACCTTCACCAAGGACAACAGGGTGCAATGTTGAATTCCACCAGCGGATTGACATGAATACAATCGGAACGTTAATGAAGGAAATAATCCCGAATACTGATGCAAAACGTGCTTTCTTTTCCCAAGCAACATCCATATGACGGATCATAATATAAGCAATATACATAAAGAATAAAATTAGCGTCGTTGTTAACCTTGGTTCCCAAGACCACCAAGCATTCCATGCAGAACGACCCCAGATTGGTCCAGTTGTTAATACGATTGCTGTATAGACAACACCAATTTCGGCTGATATTCCAGCGATGACATCATAAATACGTTTTCTTTTGACAAGATACATAATACTAAATGCACATACGATAAAAAATGCAAAGAAAGCAACCCAAGCAGACGAAACATGGAAATAAAAGATTTTTTGTACAACGCCCATTTTTGCTTCAATAGGCGTGTAGATAAACGCTAGGTATAAGGCTGTTAGCACCATTGGGATGCTTAGATATAATAATATTTTATGAAGCATTGTTTCTTCTGGTATAACTGTTAAATCATCATTAATAAGCTTCATTTGTTAAACCTCCAATACGTATTCGAACAGAATTAAACATAAGACAAAAAAAACTAAGTTATAAACACCCATTAATTGCATCCAAGAAATCGCACTTGAAATTTGTTCCAAATCGACTAAAAGAATTTTTGTCGCTTGAACAGCTGCAATTATGATTGGGCTTACGATAGGAAATAATAGGATCGGTAAGAGCATCTCACTGCTTTTAGAATTAGCAGCTAATGCTGCCAAGAACGTCCCGACACTAATAAAACCAAAAGTACCTAATACAACAACAGCAATAAATAACGGCAAATGACCTAAAAATCGAAAGTCAAATAGTAAGAATAAAACCGGTATAGAAATTAATTGGACAATTAATACGAAAGTAAAATTAGCAATTACTTTTCCTAAATAGATACTTGAAGGATCAGTAGGAGATACAATCATTCCGTAAAGGTTGTCATTCTTTGTTTCTGATAGGAAAGATCGATTTAAGCCTAGGATAGCTGAAAAAATCGTAATGACCCAAATTAACCCAGGAATAATTGCTCGAACCGCATTGTTGGAAGGATCAAAGGCGAAAGAAAACGTAACAATGACTAACCCTGAAAAAATGAGCATGGTTGTTACAACTTGTTTTGTTCTCCATTCAGAATAAAGATCCTTTCCAGCAATAATAAAGGCTGCTTTGAATAGATTGTTCATAGGCTGGTCACCTGTTCCGTATATTTTGCATTAACCAATTCAAGGTTGTTTGCAACATTACTTATATCTTCTACTAGCTTTCCATTTTTGAAAATAATCACTCGATCACAAGTTTCAACAGCTTGATGGAAATCATGAGTAACCATAACAATAGTTGAACCTTTTGCTTTCATATTCATGATTACCTCATTTAATAATTTAATTGCATGTTGATCTAGGCCTGTATGTGGCTCATCGAACAGCAGGATCTCTGGATCATGAATAATTGCTCTAGCAATAGCAATTCTTTGCAACATTCCCCGCGAAAATGATCGGATGGGATCATGAATAAAAAAGCTTAACCCCACATCAGCAACAAGCTGTTTTGCTTTTTCCTCTACATTTTCTACACCGTAAAGTTTCCCAAAAAATATCAAGTTTTCTAAAGGTGTTAAATGATCATATAAGAAGCTGTTATGGGCGAGAAAGCCAATCTTTCTTTTTTGATCATAGGAGTCTCTTTTTAAGGTTATTCCATCTATTAAAACTTCCCCGCTTGTTGCTTTAATTAGACCGGATATTATCTTTAAAATAGTACTTTTCCCTGCCCCGTTTGGACCTAATATCGCTACTGACTCACCCTTTTTGATTGAAAGGTTAATTCCGCGAAGGACCATTTTATCACCGATAGTTTTTATAAGTCCTTTTGTTTCTATCATAGGTGCCAGCTCCTTTAATCCATAAACCTTTGCAATTCTATTTTTACTTTTACTAAATGCTCACGATATAGAGATCCCTTTTTTTCAAATTGCTCATCCGCAATTTCACCAGCTTTATGCAATTCCTCTAACTCAAGTAATTTATTCATAATAACTTTTTGCTTTACAACGAGCTCCTGGAATACTTTTTCATCGCTATTTGCTTCTACCTTTTCTTCAGAGGCACGATGTTTCAGTTGAAAATAAACAAACCAGCCAATTCCAGCTAATACAATAAGAACTAAAATAGCCGTTACTAGATGTGGATCAAAACTCCGTAAAGGAGATGAATACCACATTCTTAAGTGACCTGGATTATGAAAAGATGGGGTAGATCTCGTAACAGCTGAAGCTAAAATTAGTCCAACCATGTTACTTTTCCCCTCTCTCTTTTCTCAGCTTTGCTAATTCTTCTTCGATCTCTACTTCAATATCTTTTACAAAGCTATCATTACCTGTTTTACTTTCTTTTTTCTTCTGATTTTCTAGTAGCTCAGATGCATGACGCTCATACTGGGCTTTTAATTTCTGATAATCTTCTTCTGAGAGTTTTTGCATATTATAATCCATTTCTAGCTCATTGAGCGTAGCATATAGACTTTGTAATGAAATTTCATCTGTATCATCTTTAATCTCTACAGAAAGTTTAGTATTATTTTTCCTTAACAAAGGTGTAACTACTAAATAAAGAGAAAATGCTACGATTATCACACTTAATATAACAGCCATTATATTCACATCCTAGAAATACTTTTTTCGTTCTTCATCAATCATTGATTTTACAATTTCATCTTCTAGTTCTTCTTCTTCCGTGCGTTCTTCAAAAAGAGATACTTCTTCTTTATTACCTGCCACCCATTTACGGATAACAAAGACAATTCCGATGCCTGCAATCCCTAGAACAGCGAACGGTAATATCCAAGCAGTTAAACTAAAACCTTTCTTTTCTGGCGCTGTTAAAATCTCTTCACCGTACATGCCGATGTAATAGTCTTTAATTTCATCCTTTGTTAAACCTTCGTCCATCATTTCTTTTATTTCACTCTTAAAAGAATCATTTAAACCACAGCCTTGCATATTGCATTCAAAATGATCTTGACCGCAGCCACACATACACATGAATTGAGAGGCAACTTCTTTAAACTCTGCAGATTTATAGTCATATTGATCCCCGGCATATGCGGGGATCACTGAAATTAATAATAATAGTGTTAAAGTAGCAATCACTTTTTTCACTTAATACACCTTCCTTTGCGGCCCTGTGTACCGCGGTGTAATATTTCCATATTTACCTGGCCAGATTGCAAAAACTGAACCGATAACTATGATAAAACTACCAATCCAAACCCATTTTACTAATGGATTTACTTTCACGACGAATGTTGCCCGCCCATCACTTTCCCAAGCACTCAACACTACATATAAATCTTCACGTAAATTACCAAGTACTGCTACTTCCGTAGATGGTTCTTCCCAGTTACCATAGAAAATTCGTTCTGGCTGAATATAGCCAATGTCTTTACCACTTTTTGATATATGAATGTTAGCAAAGACAATATCGTTAATCCCTTCAGATCGTTGCGCCAAATATTCATATGTTAGTACATAATCTTCAATTTCAATTGTTCCGCCTTTAGGGACGGTTTTCATCGTTTCAGTATCGAAGTTCGAACCAACAATTCCTATCGCCATAAATGCAATACCGAAATGGACAATATATCCACCGTACCTACGACGGTTCTTTAACATTAGCCAATACAATGCAACTGGATATGCTTCTTTAGTAACTTTTCTTCTCGCCTTAACACCTCGGTAAAACTCAAGAAAATGCGTTAAGATCATAAACGAAATAATTCCGAAAGCAATTATTGGATATGCTGCTCTTAATCCTAATCCAACTAATAAGCCAACAATAACTAAACTGATTAATGCCGGGATTAAGAAGTTATCCCGTAAATTTTTAGCTGTTGAACGTTGCCATGCAATCAATGGACAGACGGCCATGACGAAAATTAATGCTAGTAAAATTGGTGACATAACAGTGTTAAAAAACGGTATTCCCACTGTGACTTTCGTACCCCTTACAGCCTCTGAGACTAAAGGAAAGATCGTTCCCCAAAATACTGCAAACGTCCCACCAACTAAAATTAGGTTATTAACTAAGAAACTACTTTCTTTTGAGAAAAACGATTCGAATTGTCCACTATCCTTTTTCAATAAATGGTAGCGACTCATTAATACGTATAATGAGAAAATAACTGCTAAAGCCATGAATATTAAGAAGTAAGCTCCTAAATTAGAGTCTCCGAACGCATGCACTGAAGTTAAGACTCCACTTCGTACAAGGAATGTTCCAAATAGCGTTAACGCGTATGATAAGATAATTAATGAAATATTCCATATTTTTAGCATGTTTTTTCGCTCTTGGATCATAACTGAATGAAGATAGGCAGTAACTGTTAACCATGGCATAAATGAAGCATTTTCTACAGGGTCCCACGCCCAGTATCCACCCCAACCTAGCTCCATGTAAGCCCAGTAACCCCCGATAACATTTCCTAATGTTAAGAACACCCAAGCGATAATCGTCCAACGTCTTGTCATCTTAAGCCAAAATGCATCAACATTTTTTATAATTAAGGCGGCAATTGCAAAAGCAAAAGGAACGGCTAAACCTACATAGCCTAGATATAATGTTACTGGATGTAATAACATCCCCGGATCTTGAAGCATCGGATTTAGTCCACGACCTTCAATTGGTACTTGATCCAAAAGTATGAACGGTTTTGCAACAAAACCTAGGATTAAATAAAAGAAAATTGTATTTGCTAGCATGATTGCAGCAACATACGGCGCCATTGGATTGTTCTTCATCTTTCTTGAATAAACAACCATTGCCGTATACATTGTTAAAAAGAATGTCCACAGAAGTAACGATCCAGCATTACCCGCCCAAAGCGCAGCTAATTTGTATAAAATCGGTAGATCTGAACTAGTATAAGCAGCGACATATTCAAACTGGAATTGACTAGTTCCTAACGCTGTAAAAAGGATTAACATTGAAATTGATGCTAAAATAAATACTATCAAAGTCGCTGCTTTACCACTGTCTACTAACCTTTGATCTTGTTTGTAAATACCTAAGATAAAAATTGTAAAGGCATATATTGATAAAGCTAAGGCTAAATAAATTGATAAATTACCGATTAAATGCATGTTGTGCCACCTTCTTTAAGTTCGATTTTAGAGTTCTTATTTATCATTTAATAACTCTTTATGGAATTCCGGATCGTAATCGTTCGGATCTTCACCTTCATATTTAGAAGGACATTTTGTTTTTACACGCTCCGCTCGAAATGGCTCTCCTGGTTCGATAAAGCCTTCTATAATCGTTATAACACCTTCTGAAAAATTATCAGGTCTAACACCATGGTGAAAAACAGAAAGAACATTTCCATCACTATCAACAATATCAAAACGTAATTCGATTTCGTCAGCTCGCCAATCGATTGAGTTTTCGATTAAAAAGCCTTCCGTTGTTACATATCGTTCTTCATACTTCTCTGGATTTGCTATAACTTCATGAATAGCAATTTCTGTCCCACTTGCTCCTGGTGTCGCAGCAATTAATAAAATTAAAATAGCAAGTATAATCGTACAGCCCCCAAGTAACACTTTCGTATTCTTTTTCATTTAAGCTCCCCCTATTCTATTAAATTAACCTAATTTTGCACGTTTTTCTTTATAAATTTTCTCATCAATTAATCCGTCAGTTAGCATTTTTCTTAGTTTCTTAATTTCCTCTTCTTTATTTACTATTTTTTTTGGTACTACGTTGTTTTCTTTAACACTAGAATTAGGCTCATTCTTCTTCCGTAATACTATAAAAACGAAAGCTCCAACAATAATTATAGATAAACTAATCATGATAATATTTTCAGCATTCAGAAATGTATCATTTTGTTGTTGCACTCCTTGTTGATTAAAACCCGCATGGGCGTCATCATCTGGTGCACTGAAATCATTTAATGCCTCCATGGTTGTAACGATATCTTCTTTCTTATAAGATACGGTAAGGTCATATAAATCGCCTTTTTTTACGTCACTATGTTCGTACATATGAAACTCAAGTCCGAACGTCATAGAATTCAAATCACTTTCTTTATCAATTGTAAAGTTTTGAGCTTTGTATGGGGCGTAAACTGCGATGTTAACATTATCAATATTTGTATCTGCAATAAATTCAAATGTAAAAGTTCGGTCAACGACACCTTCAATTGGAGCACTGAAATATTCTAAAACAAAATGGTAACTTTCATTAGATTCAATTGGATTTTGTGGTATCCAAGAAATATAACCTTCCTCAACGTTTACAGTGTAGTCTTCTTCAATTGGTTCTGCGTCCTCATCATTAAGGAACTGTGCTACAAAACCCGCATTAAATTTCGGAAGCTTCGTAGGGACACTGATTTTAATTTCACCTGAGTAGGGTGCTTCAGAGTGATTAGTAATCGTTCCGTGATAGCCTACTAATAGTGAGGGAATATTGTAATCCCAATCTTCAGGATTAATAAATTCAGGCATTAATTTAATATTTAACTCCGTTAATGCTATATCTGAGTTGTTGGATAAGGCTTCATTTGGTGGCAATACTGTTAGTTGCAATAAGAGGATCATCACTAACAATACAAAGCCTCTAAAGATCTTTTTCATATATCTATCTCCCCTTTGTTTTCTATATAATTCATACTTCAACTTTAATAGTTAAGGGGTTTCATAACTGTGAGAAAGATCACACTTTAGGGTGAAATAACTGTGAATGATTTATGTGATAATGTGGGATTTATACAGCTTAATTGGAGAGTCGACTAATTTCCATGAGCAGAATATTAATATTCATATCTATAAACAGTAATGAACACAAACTTAAACGAAGTTTTAAGGAAAGTATTGTCTGTTTTTTTTTACACAATTAACCACAATAACACCGCACATAATTATGTACGGTGTGTTATGTTTTATTTAGTTTTGAGCTGGGAACCACTCATTTATTGCGTGTGTGTGCTTTTCAAAAGTATCTTCCTCATTCACTATATTTGCCATAGTAACACTAATTTGCCTTTTCAACTCATCAATATCCTCGCCAAGCTTCACAAGTTCTTCTGTAGCAATGACAATCGCTGCTTGTGACTCAATCGATGATGTCCTAAATGCATCAATAGATCCATCAGGGTTATGGAACCCGTAAGAATTTTCCGCTGCAATGTAATCCCAGAACCATTGTGCTTTTCGGACATGTTGTTGAGCTTCTTTGATTTTAGCTTCAGGTACGCCCGCTGTAATCATTCGGTTCACATAGTAGTGAGAAATTGTATTTAGTTCTTGAGCTTCTAAAAGAGCGACTTTATGACGATCTTGAATATCTTCAACACGGTCTTTTAAATATGTTGCCGACTTGTCTGAGTGACAGCTACGACATGATTCTTCAACAGTTTTTAGAGGGGAACCCCACCTGTGAGAAGAGATTTTCTTTTTGCCGTCAACCCTCTGATAAGGCATATGACAATCGGAACAAGTTACTCCAGCATTTCCATGTGGGCCATAGCTTGATAATTCAAACTCAGGATGTTGTGCTTTTAAAGATGGTGTTCCAGAAATCTTATGAATCCAATCATAGTCAAAATCTTCTTCTTTAGCTATCGTTTCAAAATACTCATAAATATTTTCAGCTCTTAATCCTTTATCCCAAGGGAAGGTAACTTCTTTTGTTTCAGTCTTAAAATAGTATTCAACGTGACATTGTCCACAAACATAAGATCTCATTTCATTATGTGTTGCTGCTGTTAAATCAACACCTTTGCGTTCCATAGCCCTTGTAAATGAAGGGCGCGTAATCCGTAAATCCATAGTTACAGGATCATGGCAATCAGAACAACCTATTGATAGATGTCCCCACTCTCCTAATTCATCCATTTCTCCACCTAAACCTAATTGTTTAACACGTGGTAATATTTCTTCCTTGAAATTAGCACCCCAATAACCTTCACCAAACTCTTCTTCACTTAAAAGAAGTGGGACGACTGTTGCTTTACAAGTTAAACATGAACCGGTTGTTTTGTCATTCACTCGCTTAATATTTATTTGATCCTCTAAGGCATACGTATGGCCTCTTGTTAAGTTATATTCAAGAGAAAAACCGTAACCACTCCATAACGCAGGCTGATAAGGTTCGAGAGAGGGATCACTTTTAGAAATAACCTCTTTTTCGTCAACCATATTTTTCATGTAACTTTCCCAATGCAATGGAAATTTATCTTTAAAGGCAGTGTTTAAAAATTCATTTGGATCTAAACCTGTGTCCATTGACATGCTTTCTTCAGCTTTTGAGCTATTACAAGCCACTAAAGCTAACATTAGTATTATTGAAAACATCGCCATTAGAATTGGCTTTTTATTTAAGCTCCCCATTTGTTTCAATCCTTCCATCTTTTATTTATCTATTGAAGTGGAAATTCCCCGGCTCAAACCATTCTGACGGCCTAAAATCCCCTTTATTATGCGGTACTTGACGGTGACATCCAATACAGCTATCTTTTACATCATGAGATATATTTTGTAAACCTGGTTCATGACAACTAATACAGTTTTTTTCGATAATTTCCTTCGAACTATCTGTTGCGTGTATAACATCTGGAAGCGAACTAGCTCCAAAGGTAGTTGCGTAACCATGGCTTACTGCGTTTATCCCTTTAAACGTATACTTGGCAATCTTACTATCTGTTGGTGCGTGACAATCATTACACTTAAGCGCTGAGTGATTAGAATTTTCAAAGTTTGTAATGACATGTTCATAAACATGGCAGCTAGCACAAAACTCTGGCGTATCCGTTGCATTGATCGCCCCCTCTGTTACTGCGAAAAAAACAATTCCTATAAATACACCAATTAATGAAAATAGTAACAACTTATTATTCATTTTTTTTAAGATGTTTTTCACATTCTCCCCCCCTTTTTCTTAAAATTGATACTATACTATACTAATTTTATAAATTTACTAGGAAATAAATTTACATTATTACCTAGTAGTGGCTTACTACCAAAGATTAAGTTGAAAACAAGTAAAACTTAGCTTTATTTGCGCGTTTCATCTTTTTACATAATTTCTTTGTACTCTTAGATTACTCTGATCTAAACTGAGTAACTGTGAGAAAAGTCACCACCAATAGTGAACAAAATGTGAACTTTATCACACTGAGCTCTTTTGACAATACTTGGCTAATTTTGAGTTTGTCTTACACAAAAATATTTCATTCCTTACTGAAGTAACAAAACTAACTGATAATAACTTGGTTTTCATATTGTTGAGATGTTGATTTTTCATATTTCATAAAAAGCTTTTAGAAAACTACCACCATAGACATTTTCTAACTGTGAATTATGTCACAAAAAGTTTGTCAAAAGTGTGAAGTGTTTTAATTTGAAAAGTAGCTATTTCTATCTCTTCATGCCGTAAAACTCTAACCCATTTTAAAGGCCATATAGCTCACACAAGAATACGACCGAAAAATTCTTCAAAAAAAAACTCTATCCAAAGGTATTATCCTTGAATAGAGTTTCTTATATTAACTATTCTTTGTCACGGTGGTTCGGGAACCACTCGTTAATTGCTTGTAAATGTTTTTCATGATTTACTGTTTCATTAACAACATTTTGCTTAGTGATTTCAATTTGACGTTTTAATTCATCAATGTCTTCACCGTTTTTCATTAACTCTATAGTAGCAATCTCAACAGCTTCAGCTGAAGCCTTGATTGATCTTCTAAATGAGTCTACTGCAGCATCTGGATTATGGAAACCATATGAATTTTCAGCTGCGATAATATCCCAGTACCATTGTCCTTCACGAAGTAAATGTTGTGCTTCTTTTAGCTTCGCTTCATCGATAGCTAATCCCTCATCAAGACGAGTCATCATTCTATTTACATAATATGTTGCTTGAACACTAAGTTCTTGAGCTTCAAGTAACCCAGTTTTGTGGCGTGTTTGAATATCTTTTACACGATCTTTTAAATAAGTTGGTGACTTATCTGCGTGACAAGTACGACAAGATTCTTCAACTGTTTTTAGAGGAGAACCCCAACGGTGAGAAGAAATTTTCTTCTTGCCGTCTACTCTTTGGTAAGGCATATGGCAATCTGCACATGATACAGTTTGGTGAGGACCATAGCTCCAAAGTTCAAACTCAGGATGCTGCGCTTTTAAAATTGGTTGGTTCGTTAGACGTGATACATATTCACCTTGAAATTGTCCTTCAACTCCAAGTTTTTCTTCATAATAGTCCCACATATTTTCCATTCTTGTACCTTGTGCCCAAGGGAATGTTGTATGACGATCATTTGCTGGGTCAAAGTAGTACTCCGTATGACACTGCGCACATACTAGTGAACGCATGTCATGTTGTGTAATCGTATCTAAAGTAAATCCTAATTGTTTTTGCATGATTTCAGGATCCATATTTTCTAAAGAAAGTGTTAACTGCGGCATTGCAATACGTAAATCCATTGTCACAGGATCATGACAAGTTGAACATCCAACTGAAGCATGCCCATAATTTCCAAGCTCATCAGTCTTAGTTGGTGCAGTCATTTTATCGATCCAAGGCATTGCTTCATCATGATAATTCAGTTGAAATGCTTTATCATAACCAAATTCTTCGATCATTTTAGGGAATAGTGTTGTTTTACAAGACATACAAGCAGATATTGCATTTGGGTTTCCAGTAATACGTCTAACATTCATTTGATCTTCAAATGCATACGTGTGACCACGTGTTAAATTGTATTCTACAGCAAAACCAAAACCATTCCATAATATTGGTAAATACGGTTCGATTGAAGGGTCATTCTTAGGCTTAACCTCTTTTTCATCAACCATGTTTTTCTTAAAACTTTCCCAATGTAGTGGGAATTTATCTTTAAATGCGTAACTATCCCATTCTGCTGGATCAAGTCCAGTGTTGATTGGTTCCTTTTCTTGTGCTTGTGAACTTGCACAACCTACTAATGCGAGCATTAATAAGAATGAAGTTACCATTAATAATAGTGATTTTCTTGTAGTTCTCCCCATTTTTTTCATTCCTTTCATTATTTTCTACCTGGTTCAACAAAGAAAAATTCTTTCGGCTCAAACCATTCTGCTGGTCTAAAGTCACCCTTGCTATGTGGAACTTGACGGTGACAATCAACACAACTATCTTTTACATCATGTTGAACATTTTGTAAGCTTGGTTCGTGGCAACTAATACAATTTTGGTTAATAACGTCCTTAGAGTCAGCAGTTGCATGAAGTACATCGGGTATTTTACTAGCGCCAATTGTATTCATGTACATATGACCCATACCCGCTTTTGCTTTAAAAGCGATTTTTGAAACTGTGCTATCTGTAGGTGCGTGACAATCGTTGCAACTTAATGCTGCATGATTAGAGTTAGCAAACGTTTCATATACAGTACCCATAATGTGACAGCTAGAGCAAAATTCACCTGAGTCTGTAGCCTTCATTGTTCCTGCTGTCCCAGCAAAAAGGACGATCCCTACAAACACCCCGATTAGCGTAAATAACAAGAGCTTTTTATCTAGTCTTCTAAGCCTTTCCCCCATCGGTTTCTCCCCCTTCATTTTTTTAAAAAATTTATAGATTAAGCAATTATTTACGATAACTTTGCTTAATACCTAGTTGTAAATTCTAAACTATCGTGTGTAAAAAATTACTGTTGTGACGTTTCTCACTTCCTGTCTATATCATACTTTTTTACACTTTCCCACAATGTGATAAAAATCACTTTTCTTGTTACAGAAGTGTGAACGATTTCTATGTGTTAAATAAAAAAAAGTAGAGAAACCCTTTAGTAATAAGGGTTTCCCTGATACACCTTTTTAAAATTCAGTGAAGAAACTGTGAAGTTGACTAGATTTTCCATGCAATACTTTTACTGTTTTTTAGTGAATTGTGTAAAATTGTTGTAATTTTATATATAAAAAAAGGATAACTCAGTGGTTATCCTTTTAAGATAGTATTACTTTTCTGTTACTCGCGGATCAAGAGCATCACGTAGACCATCACCAACAAAGTTGAACGACAATACTGTAAGTAAAATCATTACTCCTGGAAATGTTGGATACCACCATGCAGTCCTAAATATTGTTACACTTTGAGAATAGGTAAGCATGTTTCCCCATGTAGAGGTTGGTGGTTGTACACCTAGACCGAGGAAACTAAGTGCTGACTCTGCAAGGATAAATCCACCAACTGCAAGTGTCGCTGCAACGATGACAGGACCGAATGCACTCGGTAGTATCTGCCCAAAAATGATCCGTGTATTAGACATTCCAATTGTACGAGCTGCTAACACGAACTCTCGTTTCTTCAATGTTAAGAACTCACCGCGAACTAAACGTGCCGTTCCTGTCCAACTTAAAAAGGCAAAAACCATAATAAGTTTATCAATGCTTGGTTCTAAAACAGCAACAAGTGTAATTAATAAAAAGATATTAGGGAATGAAATAATAATATCTACTAAACGCATTAAAATTGAGTCTACTAAACCACCAAAATAACCAGCGATTGCACCTATTGTTGTACCAATTGTTACAGCACCAATCATCGCTACAAAGCCAACAAATAGTGATACTCGACCACCAAATAAGAGTCGACTAAAAATGTCTCTTCCTAAATGATCAGTACCTAAAAGAAACTCAGCACTTGGTGAAGCAAGTCGATTTCTTAGATTTTGAAAATCTGGATCATGTGGTGCAATCCACGGTGCTAAAATAGCACTAACTACGATAATCGTTAGCATTACTAAACCAATAACCGCTAATTTATTTTGCAAAAACTTCGCTACGATAATAGATAATAGGGAACGTCTTTCTCCCAATGATTGCACATCAAGCTGTGTAGTTTTGTTTGGAAGTTTTACTTCTGATTTTGTCAACGTTCTCCACCTCCTAATATTCGATCCTAGGATCTAAAACAGCATAAAGAATGTCTGCAATTAAGTTACCAAGAACTGTAAGTACCGCACCGAACATTGTGATAGCCATAATTACAGGATAGTCTCTTTCAAATGTCGCATCAATAAATAGTTTTCCGATACCCGGCCAACTAAACAATGTTTCGACGATTACTGAACCACCAATAAATGTCGGTAGCATTAAACCAAAAATAGTTATGATCGGAATTAAACCATTACGTAGTCCATGTTTATAGATTACTTTCCGCTCACGGAAACCTTTAGAACGTGCAGTGCGAATGTAATCTTGGTTTATAACTTCTAGCATACTTGAACGTGTGTATCGTGTTAATCCGGCCATATCTGCAGTTGCTAATACAATTGCCGGTAAAATTAAATGATGTAGTCTATCCAGTAAGCTAAAATCAGCGCCTAGTGTTGATACCCCACCAACAGGTGTCCAACCTAGCTGAACTGAAAACAACATAATTAGCATTAACCCCAACCAGAAGTTAGGCGTAGCTAGTCCTAAAAATGACGTAACTGTAACTCCATAGTCTAACTTTGAATACTGTTTGGTAGCTGATAGTACCCCAAATGGTATCGCAATAATTACTGCTAATATAGTTGAAAAGAGCATTAGTATAAGTGTGTTTGGCAATCGATCTAAGATCATATCTTTTACAGGCTGCTTCTTAGTAAATGATGTACCAAAATCTCCTTTTAGGACATTCCCCATCCAATTGATATATTGAACATGAGGTGGGTCGTTTAGTCCTAATTTCGCCATTTGTCTTTCACGGTCTTCCACAGAAATGTCTGGATCTAAGTTCATGATTGCAGGTTTTCCTGGGGCCGCGTACATAATCGCAAAGGAGATAACAGATATTCCAAAAAGAATTGGGATCATCATAATTAATCTGCGAATAATATATGTCGTCATCTTCAAACTCCTTTACCAAGAGAATTTGCATATAAGAAGAGGGCAATATTCCCTCTTCTTTATGCTTAGTTTAAATAGAAAGGGTTAGATATGCAAAAAGCACAATTACTATTCCCTTATTGATTTAACCACCATTCGTTAACTTTGTACATGTCAACTCTTGGGTGATGTGTAAATCGCTGCACTTGATTTGATAATGCTAAAGTTGTTAACAACGATTTCTTTTTAAACAATTGTGTTACCTCGTACTATTTAGCATATCTTATTTATTAGTTATATAAATGACAAGCAACAAAATGTCCCGGTTCTAGCTCCTTTAACACTGGAGCAGCTTCTTTACAGTGATCCATTGCTTGAGGGCAACGTGTATGGAATACACAGCCTTTAGGTGGATTAGACGGACTTGGGACATCACCTTTTAAAATAATTCTCTCACGCTTCACTTCACTAGGGTGTGTTTTCGGTATCGCTGAGAGTAGAGCTTGTGTATATGGATGAAGCGGATTACTATATAGAGTTTTCTTGTCAGTAACTTCCATCATTCGACCTAAATACATAACTCCAATCCGATCAGATATATGCTTAACTACAGCCAAGTCATGAGCAATAAATAGATAAGTTAAACCGAACTCTTTTTGTAGGTCATTCATAATATTTAATACTTGTGACTGAATTGAAACGTCTAATGCTGAAACAGGCTCATCACCAATAATCAATTTTGGATTTAATGTAAGCGCACGTGCAATTCCAATCCTTTGACGTTGCCCACCTGAAAACTCGTGCGGGTAACGGTCACGTGTTGATGGGTTTAACCCTACACGATCTAAAAGATGTTCAACTCGTTCTTTACGCTCTTGCTTCGAATATAGATTATGAACTCTAAATGGCTCTTCTAAAATTGTCCCGACAGTTTTTCTAGGGTTTAATGATGAGTATGGATCTTGGAAAACCATTTGGATATCTTTACGATAAGGGATAAGTTGTTTTTCATTCATTTTTGAAAGGTCTTGACCTTCGAATATAATTTCACCTTCTGTAGGCTCATATAGTCGAATAATCGTTCTTCCAGTTGTTGATTTACCACATCCGGACTCACCAACTAAACCAAACGTTTCACCTTTTTTTATGAAGAAACTTACATCATCTACCGCTTTAACATGACCTACTGTTTTTTGTAGAATCCCTGATTTTATAGGAAAGTATTTTTTTAAACCATTAACTTCAAGAAGGATGTCATTTTTTTCAGTTTTGTTATTAACTACAGATTTTATAGTCATTATTTATTACCCCCTTCCTCATGCAAGAAACAACGTGATTTACGTCCTGGGTGTATTTCTAATAATTTTGGTTGTTCTACTAAACATTTTTCCATTACCTGCTCGCAACGCGTTGCAAAACGGCATCCTTTAGGAAAGTTATCTGGTGATGGTACATTTCCACCAATCGAAGATAATCGTTCTTGTTCTTCATCGATTTTTGGAACTGAGTTTAGTAACCCTTGAGAATATGGATGTAGTGGATTGTCAAATAATTCGACAATACCAGACTCCTCAACAACTTGTCCTGCATACATAACAATTACACGATCAGCAAGCTCTGCTACAACACCTAAATCGTGAGTAATTAGAATAATTGATGAATTGAACTTCTCAGATAATTCCTTCATTAATTCCAAGATTTGCGCCTGCACAGTTACATCTAATGCAGTTGTCGGCTCGTCTGCAATCAATAGTTTCGGGTCGCAACTCATTGCCATAGCAATCATTACCCTTTGTCTCATCCCACCAGATAAACGGTGCGGATAATCATCTAATATTTCTTCAGCGCGCGCAAAACCAACTATTTTAAGTAACTCTACTGCTTTTAATCGCGCTTCTTTTTTGCTTAATTTTTTATGATAAATTAAAACTTCTGTAATTTGTTCACCAATTGTTAGTACTGGGTTAAGAGAAGACATCGGTTCTTGGAATATCATCGCAATGTCATTACCTCGAACTTTGAACATCTCATTTTCACTTAGTGAGAGTAAATCTGTACCATCAAAGATAATTTCCCCATCTACTGTTTTACCACCTGGTTTTGGCACAAGACCCATAATCGAAAGAGAAGTAATACTCTTACCTGATCCTGATTCACCAACTATAGCTAATGTTTCACCTTTTTTCACTTCAAAGTCTACCCCGTCTACAACAGGCAACACTTTATTTTTAGCAAAAAAGTGGGTCTTTAAATTTTTAACTTCTAATAATGTAGACATCTTATGCATTCACCACCTTAAAAGCGTACTTTCGCCTACTAAGCTATAAAGCAATAAGCTATTATTATAGTAGCAAAAGCCATTAACACTATTATCAAGCAATAAGCTAATAGTTTAAGAGTAAAGAGTAACGTTTAAAATACTATATTAATGTAACAAAAATGTCAATGATAAAGAAATGGTATTTATTTATTAAAAGAAATTTTGTGAATACTCAGTGACTACGATCAACAATAAGTATAATCACAGCAATTACCTTATATATAAGTATAATAAAATTAGTTTGAATTATTTAAACCTTTTATTAATTTTAACTTTTCAGTTGTTTTTTTAATGTTTTTCTAATATAACAATAACATGTTTTCCTAGTTAACACTATAAATTCAGGAAAATAGACTCATGTAATGTTTACCACGAAATGGTTTATACGTTTCCTATAATATTCTTTGATCATTTGAATTTCCTATATAAATATCTCAATCATCTTTTAATTCCCCTAAAACTATATGAAGAAAATAATCAATTCCGTTTTTAACCGATTAACCACCTAATATATGCGAAAATAAAAAAAGCTTACCCATTTAAATTTAAATAGGTAAGCTTTTCAGTTATTTACTTTTCAATTACACGTGGATCTAGCGCGTCTCGCAAGCCATCACCAACAAAATTAAACGATAATACTGTTAGTAAAATCATCACACCTGGGAAAGTTGGATACCACCAAGCATTTCTGAAAATTGTAACACTTTGCGAATACGTAAGCATGTTACCCCAAGTAGCTTTCGGTGGCTGTACACCTAACCCTAGGAAACTTAATGCTGATTCTGCTAGAATAAATCCACCTACTGCAAGTGTCGCTGCGACAATAACCGGTCCAAATGCACTCGGTAAAATTTGTCCGAAAATAATTCTTGTATTTGACATACCAATAGTTCGGGCTGCTAAGACAAATTCTCGTTTCTTTAACGTTAAGAATTCCCCACGAACTAAACGTGCCGTACCTGTCCAACTTAAGAAGGCAAAAACCATAATCAATTTATCAATACTCGGTTCAAGAACTGCAACGAGTGTAATTAATAAGAAAATGTTCGGAAACGAAATAATAACATCTACTAGACGCATTAAAAATGCATCAACTAACCCACCGAAGTAACCAGCAATTGCCCCTACCGTTGTTCCAATTGTCACGGCTCCAACCATCGCTACAAATCCTACGAATAGAGAAACTCTTCCTCCGTATAAAAGTCGACTAAAGATATCTCTTCCTAAATGGTCAGTTCCTAAAAGAAACTCCGCGCTCGGTTCGGCTAGACGATTTCTTAGGTTTTGAAAGTCTGGGTCGTGTGGCGCAATCCAAGGTGCTAGTAATGCACTACCGATTATAATGACTAATAAAATTAACCCAAATACTGCTAACTTATTTTGAAAAAATTTCGCAACAATAATTGATAGAAGAGAACGTCTTTTCCCTAATGTTTGTTCAATTTGCTTTTCGCCAACTTTGTTATTTTGTAATTGTAATTCCGGTTTTCCCATACTTGCCACCTCCTAATACTCGATCCTTGGATCTAGAACCGCATATAAAATATCTGCGATTAAGTTTCCAAGAACTGTTAGTACTGCACCAAACATGGTAATTGCCATAATGACCGGATAATCTCTTTCAAACGTTGCATCAATAAATAACTTCCCGATCCCAGGCCAACTAAATAATGTCTCTACAATTACAGAACCACCAATAAATGT
>NZ_JBKBWN010000027.1:0-27490 GCF_046314235.1 Anaerobacillus sp. | reverse complement strand
CTGAGCCAGGATCAAACTCTCCATAAAAGTGTTTGATATAGCTCAAAAAAATTTGTTACATTGACGAGATATTACTATCTCTTTAATTCGCTTGGCTGTGTGTTCAGTTTTCAAAGAACAAAGCTACTGACCTCAATCACATCATGTGAAAACTTCTTAGTATTTACTTCGTGCAGCTTTGCGACGAGAAAGTGACGCAAGGAACGCGCAGGAGCAATTCACTAAGTTATTGTCAGTGCCACTTAACTTTTATCGTTTTACCGACAAGAATTTAATTATACCACGATAATATTTTCGTGTCAACAACTGTTTTAAGTTGTTTAATACGCTCAAATCAGCGACTTTATAAATATAACATTTCTAGTTGATATAGTCAACTATTTTTTTACTTTTTATTCCCTCAAAACAGAGACGAATAATAATATAACATATTAGTTAAGTCCAATCAAGAATCAATTTATCATATATTTTCAGATCGCTGGTGTTTACTTCTTATATACTTGTAACACTCTTTGGGCGCTGCAAACCGTTTATATAGACCAAAAATAATCTTATAGCGTTCTTCCATAGCTCTTTTAACTATTCCATCTATTCTAGAATCAGTTAAATCGAGTAATAATTCTTCGAGTTCTCTTTTTAGCATATATTCTATTTCTTGTGATTCTTTATTGTTTAACATAACTCCTATCACAAAAATCTCCCTTTCAAATGTAAGATTATATATTCGATAAGAAAACCTCTCTGAGAAATTATTTTCAACATTGTCCTTTTTTATTCATAACAATCCTAATTAAAGCATACATATAATTGCAGATAAATGGACAAGGAGGGCTCGTATGAATTTCATTTGGATATGGAACGGGAAAAAAATAAAGCAATATATGATAGTTGTTATAGCAGCCTTTTTTACTGCTGGAATTTTGTATGTAGAAAGAAGTCAGATTACCGTTTTCTCTCCTACAGCAGAAGCTACTGCTATATATAAAGCTGAGACAAACGAAAAAAAGATTGCCCTAACATTTAATATTAGCTGGGGTGAAGAAAAAGCAACGGAGATTTTAGATGTATTAAAAGAGAACGAAATAAATAATGCGACATTCTTCTTATCAGCTTCTTGGGCAGAGAGACATCCTGATATTGTTGAGCGTATCGTTAAAGATGGTCACGAAATTGGGAACCATGGATACCGCTATGAAAATTACCCACAATGGGAAGACGACAAAATCAGGAAAGATATACAAAGAGCTCATCAAACTCTGTTTGATCTAACAGATAAAACACCAAAACTTCTCCGGCCGCCAAATGGCAATTTCGATAAGCGAGTATTAAAAATTGCTGAGGCACAAAAATATAAACTCGTTCATTGGAGTATTGATTCTAAAGATTATGGAAATCCAGGTGTTGAAGAAATTATTAATAACGTCATGAGCAACGTGACAGGTGGGGATATTGTCCTCTTCCATGCCTCTGACCGTGTTAAACAAACACAAAAAGCTCTACCAACTATAATTGATAAACTAAGAAATAAAGGCTTTGATTTTGTTTCTGTATCGGAATTAATCGCAGGTACAGAAGCTAAAAGTTCAGAAATCAAATAAAAAAGAGGCTGCCAAGACGCATTTTATTTGCGCCAAAGTCAGCCTCTTCTTTTTATTTACGATTAATTAGACGATGCAACACTAACAGTTGCCATGTGTTAGCTACTAATAACGGAGTAAAGTAAATCCATAACCATTTTGGATCATTTACTCTTAGAGCAGGTAACCATTCAAGAGTTGTTACTACTACGATAAAAAAGAAAGCTGGAATAAATGCACCTGCATTCGTTTGTTTACTTTTTAAATAAGCTATAAATAATCCGTAAATCAATAGAGATAAAGGGATTAAGCTATACCCCAAAATAGTTTCTTCTTCTGTTGCAAAATTGGCATATCGAAAATAGGCTAGCCCTTGAATGACAAAAGCGATAATAACAATTTGGATCATGTTCCATGTTGTAGACTTAAAAATTCCAAGGGCAAAACGATGAACGGTTAAATATGCAAAGAATCCCATTTGGCTGATTAAGCTCCACATAGCTCCTATTCCAAATAACCAAACTAACACAAGAATAAAATCAATAATTTCCCCAGACATTAATCCTGCTAAGTATGTATTCCAATCTAGGATAAAACCTACTAGTGCTCCACTAGTAGCACCAATTAATAAAGTTGTGAAAAATAAGTAAACGACCTTTCTAGAATTCACGTTTTAATCCTCCATATAAAGTACTTAACGATTTGATTGTATCAAAACTCTTTAATAAAAAGCTAGTATAACTGTTTTCAAAAGTGAATAGTGAAAAATATTTGTTTTTAGATATTTATTTTGGATAAATTACATTAGAATGTTTCATATTAAAAATGAATGATACGGAAAGGGGCGAAAACCTTGAAAAGCTTTAATAAGCTCCTCTTGATAATAACATTATTATTTATGACCAGTTGTGCAGCAGTAGAGGATCAAGGAAGTCAACCTGATTATGAAAGCACGAAGAAGATGATGGTTGATATGCTAAAGACAGACGAAGGTAAAAAATCAATTCAGGAAGTCTTAAGCGAGGACGAAGTAAAACAAGAAATTGTATTAGAACAAGCTCTCGTAAAAGAAACCATTCAACAAGTCTTAACTTCAGAAAAAGGCAAAGAATTTTGGCAAGAACTTATGCAAGATCCTGAATTTGCAGCCACATTCGCAGAAAGTTTACAAACTGAAGTGGAAAAGGTACTAAAAAACTTGATGAAAGATCCTGAATATCAAGGAATGATGATGGATATCTTGCAGGACCCAGAAATGGAAAGAGCAGCTTTGGATTTAATGAAAAGCAAAGAATACCGTCAACAAGTGATGAATATAATGGCCGACGCTTTTGAAAGTCCTTATTTTAAAGCAAAAGTGAATGAAGCATTAGCAAAGGTTGCTAGTGAACAAATGAAAAAAGAAGCTGAAAAAGCTGAAGGTGAAAGTGATGGTCAAGAAGAAGAAAGTTAATAATCTATATTAAAGAGGCTGACATTTTAGTCAGCCTCTTAGTTCTTTCTAAAGTTAATCTTGTTATCCTTCAATTTTATTAATGACTTTTTGCGCCATCTTCATATAAAGCTGGCCAATCGGATGTTCAGTTGCATAAATTGATGGTGCAAAATCTTTTTCATCAATATCTGGTTGACCGAGTGGTATTTGAGCAAGGATTTCAGTTTTCAACTCTTTCGCTAGACGCTCACCGCCACCTTGACCAAATACAAATTCTTTTTCGCCGGTTAACTGACTTTTAAAATAAGCCATGTTCTCGACCACACCTAGAATTTCATGATCTGTTTTTATCGCCATCACTCCGGCTCTTGCAGCAACAAACGCTGCTGTTGGGTGTGGAGTCGTAACGATGATTTCTTTACTACTAGGAAGCATCGAGTGAACATCTAATGCTACATCACCCGTTCCAGGAGGTAAATCTAAAATTAAGTAATCTAAATCATCCCAATCGACTTGGGTAAAGAAGTTATTTAACATTTTTCCGAGCATCGGACCTCTCCAAATGATCGGAGAGTTATCTTGCACAAAAAATCCCATTGAAATCACTTGAACACCAAAACGATTAACAGGAGAAATTCTTTCTCCCTTTATCCTCGGTTTCTCTTCAATTCCCATCATATCAGGGACACTAAATCCATAAATATCTGCATCAATAATTCCAACTTTTTTACCTAAACGTGCTAGTGACGTAGCTAAATTTACCGATACAGTTGATTTACCAACTCCACCTTTACCACTTGTTACAGCAATAAAAGTTGTTTTTACACCTTCATCTAAAAGAGACTTAACTTCTTTCGGAGCTTCAATACCTAATTTGCTAAGTTCCTCATCAGTAAGCTGTTCAAAACGTAATCCCACTGACTCTGCACCAGCTCGCTTAATTACATTTACAATTTCTCCTTGGAGTTTCATTTGTTCTGTTGTTCCAACTTTGGAAATCCCAATTTTTACACTTACTAAACTTTCTTTGATTTTAATTTCTTTTACTGCATCAATTTCAACAATGCTTTTATTTAAAAACGGTTCTTTAACTGTTTTTAAAGCATCTAATATTTTTTCTTGAGTTAGCAAATTTAAGCACCACCTTTATGTATTCGATTACATAGCTAGTATAACACAAAAAAAATAATTACTTGAATTTAGTGCATATAAGGCCGAGCCAGGTCCTCTTATGAAGAAGGAACTGGCTCGGTCGTATAATATCGCATGATTCCCTGGTATATAGAGGCCGCCACCTTTTGTTGATAGTTTTTTTCATCTAACCTTAACGCTTCTTCCGGATTCGATAAAAATCCTACTTCAACTAAGGCACCAGGAATTTGAGCATGCTTTAACAAGTATACGTTACTAATGGGTTTGGCCAATCTATTCGTATTTTCCAAATTTATTATAAGTTCTTCTTGAATAAACTTTGCAACCTTTTCATTTTCATCTATTGCACGATTATAAAAAGTCTGGGCACCTGACCAACGTGGCGATGGGATTGCATTAAGGTGAAGTGATATAAACAAGTCTCCACCCGATTCATTTACAAGCTGAACTCTTCGTTTTAAATCCTCCACTTTTCGTTTTCTAACGCCTTTTGTAGAAGGATCTGCTAAATCTGTATCTTCAATGCGAGACATGATGACGAGAGCCCCTGCCTCTTGTAAATAATCTCTTAGGATCAAACTAATTTCTAATGAGACATCTTTTTCTAAAAGACCTTCTTTGGAGCTTGCTCCACCATCTATTCCACCATGACCAGCATCAACAATAATTATTTTCCCTGATAAAGGGAGCGACCACACTGTCCCAGAGTCTGTTATAACAAATTGATATTGAACATAGAACAATATCAACACCAATCCAGCTGCAAATGCCCCACCTTTTAACCACTTGCTCATCTATTTCCCTCCTAACGTCTCAATACATTATATTGGGACAAGAAGAAAAATATGAACTTTAATTAGTGTAATTTCATACGATAACGTTTTTCCCCTTCGTGAAAACCTCTTTCCCACCAGTAGTGAATAAAGCCTTCACATAAAGTATAAAAATTATCATCCTGGTCCGTCTGAAAAAGCATCCCTGAGAGTTGGTGATATAAGCGACTAACATACTCACCATACTCTTCTTTACAACGTCTACGAACCAAAATTTCCGTTTCTCCATAATAGCCAAAACGACTAAATTCAGCACCTAGTAAGTAGGAATCAATGGCGAAGTCAACACATGCATCTTCGACATAGCTTCCACCAGTTTTTTGATGTTCAAAAACTGAAGGGAAATGCTCATGAATGTATCCTCTTATTGTAGATAAGGAAAGCTTGCGTAATACCTGTCGCTCAAAATTCCATTGTTTTTTTTGTCGGCGCTCTTCAAAGGTAGTAATGACATTCAATTTGTCCCCCTCCTTTTTAAGGTTAGTTTCATTCAAGGGGGAAAGGTTAATGCTATGGAAATTGCAACTTTATAGGAATAAAAAGTAATTTGCTCATTAATTTGTTAAATGATTAATTACAATTTTTCAGCAATTACTGTAAAGGTCTTTGGTATTCCTTTATCAAAAATTTCGGAAGACTGATTAGGTAGTTCCTCTAATACCTTAATATACAATCCTTGGCTGGCAATAGCTGTTACTACTTCGCCTAGGGTCCAATTACGCAAATATACTTTGTGAGTCGTCGGATCTTTCTCATCTTCATCTAAGAATTTAGAATGTGATACTTCTTTCTCTTCTAAGGATGTATCAAAGTAATTACCTGTTACTTTATGTTTTCTAATTTTCGCAGTTGTACCACGAGAAGAAATCAGCTTGGTCGAAATTGGGTGGAAGTCTTGTAACACTAAACGGCCACTTTTACAGAGTAACTTACTAACTAAATCGAATAAGGGCTGTAAATCCTTAAAATAATGGAGTATCCCAAATTCCATGAAAACAATATCATAATCCCCTGTTAATTCATCTTCTGGTAACTTAAGTACATCTGACATAAGATAACGAATTTTAACGCCAGCATGTTGAGCAAGTTCAGTAGCATACATCTCATTTCCCTTGGAAAAATCAACGACTGTAACATTCGCACCTAATAAAGATAAAGCGACAGCCTTATTTCCATTTGAACCAAGTAAATTTATAATTCTCTTATTTTTGACGGTTTCTCCCATATATTCAAGAACTGATCCAATTCTTTTTTGTGGTTCTTCTTTAATCTTAGTTGCGGCTTCTTCAGGAGTCCCGAAACGATTCACCCACGATTGGTATACTCCTGTATTCCACGCCATCATATTATTATGATTTTCTTCCATTAGTAATCCTCCAAAAACATGATATCTTCATCTTACTATACATTTTTTAGCAACCAAATAACAATAATGAAAAAAGTCAGCTAGTTACTTTTTCCACGTTTATTTTGCTATCCATAGCTAAAGATAATACCTGTAAGATGATTTAATACAAACCAGGAGGTTTTCACAAATGGGCTTTTTTGATTTCTTAAATGAAGAACCAAATCAAAAGGAAATTCCAAAAAAGGTACGTGGAGATATCGATACTGAATTTGCAGAGGAAAATGCACATCTTGATCTTCGCCAAGAAGAGTTAGATATCCACAAAAATCGTGTGGAAACCGGGGAAGTCGTTCTTCATAAAGACATCGTTGAAGAGGAACAAATTGTTAACGTTCCTGTTTCTCATGATCAAGTTGTAATTGAACGTAAAGTTATTGATCGCGAGCCAACGACAGAACCGATTACAGATGAAGAAACGGTTCATATACCAGTTACTGCTGAAACAATTGATGTTGATAAGCATACAGTTGTTACTGGTGAAATTTCTGCTCACAAGCGTTCTGTTCAAGAAACTGAACAAGTACGTGATGTCCTTCATAAAGAGGTTGCCGATGTTGAAACACATGGTAACGCTGATATAATTAAAGAGGACTAATTACAAAACTGAGGCTGTCCCAATGCAAAGTATCAGTCACTTCGTTTACTAAACATAGATCGTGTACATCAAACCTACACTTCTATTTAGTATCGCTTAGAGGCTCGCTGACACTTATGGGTCAGCCTCTTTTTCAAAATCAATTAACAAAGTGCGCAAAATATAAATGAAATTATATTCAGGAGGATCCTATGGGTAAATTTATTATAATTGGAGCATTAGTTGGTGGGATTATTGGTTGGCTTTTTAACTTTTCAATTATCTTAGCAATTATTATGGGATTAATCATTGGTATACTTAGTTATACGTTGACTGCAAATAGGGGCATTTTAGTTGCTGCCACCAGTCCAAAAGCCCAGAAAATAATGCTACAAAAAGAGCTGTTAGGCATAAGTAAAAAACGAGTAAAAACAGGTGAAGTTAAAATTCATAAAGAGGTTGTCCAAGATAAAAAAACGATTACTGTACCGATTAAGCGCGAAGAAATGGTAATAGAAGCAGGAATGGACCAAGAAATTCGCATTCCACTAAAAGAAGAAAAAGTTGAAGTAAGTAAGCACCCAGTTCGACTTGCTGAAGTTTCAATTACGAAACGGCAAATTGAAGAAATGGAACAAGTAAAAGCAATATTAAAAGAAGAACAAGCCCACTATGAGGTTAAGGGCAATGTAGATATAGATGAACAAGATAAATAATTTTCATAAAAAAGTTCTAAAACTAGTAGAGTTTAGAACTTTTTTGTACAACTAGCTATACCATAAAAAAGACCCCCACCCAAAAGGATGAGAGTCTTGAAACGTATAGATTAACGTTTTGAGAACTGAGGTGCACGACGTGCTGCTTTAAGACCGTATTTTTTACGTTCTTTCATACGTGCATCACGAGTTAAGAAACCAGCGCGCTTTAATCCAGCACGGAATTCTGGATCTGCTCCTAAAAGAGCACGTGATACGCCATGACGAATAGCTCCCGCTTGTCCAGTGTAACCACCACCGCTAACGTTTACTAATACATCATATTTGCCTTCAGTTTCTGTTTCTACAAGTGGTTGCTTAACAATAAGCTTTAATGTGTCTAATCCGAAATACTCGTCTAAGTCGCGACCGTTGATCACGATACGTCCGTCACCAGGAACTAAACGTACACGTGCAACAGAGTGCTTACGACGACCAGTACCATAATATTGTACTTGTGCCAAAGAAAACCCTCCTTATATATTAACCGCGAAGTTCGTAAACTTCTGGTTGTTGTGCTTGGTGTGGATGTTCACTACCAGCATAAACATGTAACTTCATGCCTTGCTTACGTCCTAAAGTGTTTTTAGGAAGCATTCCTTTTACCGCTAACTCGATCATTTGAGTTGGACGGTTTGTGCGCATTTCAAGCGCAGTTCTTTGCTTTAATCCACCAGGGTGGTTAGAGTGACGGTAGTAAATCTTATCCGTTAACTTTTTACCAGTTAAGTGAATTTTTTCAGCATTGATAATAATTACATTATCGCCTGTATCAACGTGGGGAGTAAATGTTGGTTTAGTCTTACCACGAAGGATAGAAGCAACTTCACTAGCTAAACGACCTAAAGTTTGACCTTCAGCGTCGATAACATACCATTTACGATCAGTCTCGTTTGGCTTTGCCATATATGTCGTACGCATGCTTTTTCCCTCCTAAAGCTTTCACATTATAAATTATAATATTTTTTAATACTACGTGTCTAAAGTAACATTCCGCAACCCGGGGCTAGTGGGTTTTAGAAATACCATAGATCATCTTATAATATTTAGAAGTCAATGTCAACAAAATGTTACACTAGGATCAGTTGTTATAATTTACTTGCCATAGAAAAAGGCCGTGGCCAGGTGCGGTATGGCCTGCTCGCTCTCGATCTCGACTGTTTAAAACGTTAATGACATCCTCCGGATTGCGCCTACCCCTACCCACTTCTAGGATTGTCCCAACCAGTATCCTAACCATGTTACGCAGAAAACCATCTCCAACGAAGCGAAATTCTAGTTCGTCTTCTTTTTCAATGATTTCAATAGAATAGATCGTTCTCACTTTATCTTCTTTATCAGTCTTGGCTGAACAAAACGATGTATAGTCATGAGTTCCTAACAATAGTTCGGCAGCTTTCGTCATATTTTCAACTGATAATTGATATGGATAAAAATATCGATAATGACGTCTAAAAACATCCATTCGCCTGCCGCGCTGAACAAAATAGCGATACTCTTTACTTACTACATCAAAACGAGCATGAAAATCAGCATGGGCTTCACTAACTTCTAATACAGCGATGTCGCTGGGTAAAACCGTTTGAATTGCTTCATGCCATCTTTCTAAAGGAATTTCAAGGGGGGTGTCAAAGTGAAACATTTGTCCTTTTGCATGGACAAACGTATCAGTTCTCCCCGAAGCAAATATTTTTACAGGAGATCCCTTATGCAGTTTGGCTAAGCCTTTCTCTATCTCACCTTGGATTGTTCTTCCTTTAGGCTGAATTTGAAACCCATTAAAAAAACTTCCATCATAGGCAATTTTACATTTAATTCTCTTCACTAGAACACAACCTCTATCTTCAAAACTAAATTGACTGAAATTAACTGTTTTTATCGTACCATTTATAGTAATTCACTATACCTAAGCGTAAATAATAGTAACGCTATAGTAGCAAACGCTACTACTGCCACAGTATCTTTTGTTTTCCATTGTAACTCTCTTAATCTCGTCCTTCCTTCACCACCACGATAAGCACGAGCTTCCATTGCAATAGCTAAATCCTCAGCACGACGAAACGATTGCATAAATAATGGAACTAGCAGAGGAATAATGGCTTTAACTTTATTTGTAAAGGAACCACCAGTAAAGTCAACACCTCGTGCCATTTGTGCCTTCATTATTTTTTCTGTTTCCTGAAGTAAAGTTGGAATAAAACGCAAAGAAATAGACATCATTAAGGCTAACTCATGAACGGGGACATTTATTTTACGTAACGGGCCGAAGATATTTTCTAACCCATCAGTCAGTTCAATCGGTGCTGTTGTTAACGTTAGCAATGTTGTCATCATAATTAATAAAAGTAAGCGTATTGCAATAAATAAACCTTGAATGATACCACCTAAATATATATCAAATAGACCTATGGAAAAAAGGACTTCACCTTCTTTGGTCATGAACCCATGGACAATAAACATAAGAATGACTAAAAAGAATATCGGTTTCATACCTTTATAGATATAACTTAGGGATATTCTTGAGAGAGTGATTGCAATAAACACAGTAAAAAAGAGGAATGCATATGTTAGCCAAGTATTTGCTAGAAAAACTGTGATTACAAAGATGAAAATTACAGTTAGCTTCGACCTAGCATCGAGTCTATGAATAACCGAATTTCCAGCCACATACTGACCAATAATAATATTTTGCAACATATTGCCTTACACCTCCCCGATTAGTAACTGGGCAATTGCATCAGCAAGCAATTCATTTGTAAAGAGATTTGAAGGAAGTTTCACTCTAAACTTTTTCTCAAGCATAATTGCTAGCTGAACGGTTTGGGGAACATCCAAGCCAATCTTGTTTAGCTGTTCTCTAGATGTAAATATCTTCTCAGGACTCCCTTGCATAAATACTTTACCTTTATCCATCACGACAACTAAATCAGCATACATGGCAGCAAACTCCATATTATGTGTCACTAACACAGTGGTTAACTTTTCTTCTTTATGGAGTGAGAGAAATAGTTCCATAATTTGTTTTCTACCGATTGGATCTAATCCTGCCGTAGGTTCGTCCAAAACAAGGATACGAGGTTTACTAGCTAAAACACCAGCAATCGCTACTCGACGTTTTTGGCCACCACTTAACTCAAATGGAGATTTTTGTAGAACACTCTCATCTAACTTTACTAAGGGTAATATATCCTTCACTCGTTTTAACGCTTCAACCTTATCAATTCCAAAATTGATCGCCCCAAATGCAATATCTTTTTCAACCGTCTCATCAAACAGCTGGTGTTCAGGGTATTGAAACACCATTCCTACTGTTTGCCGTAATTGTTTTAACTGTTTACTTTTTTTGTTTGCAACAATTAGAACATCTCCCACTTGCACACTGCCTGTTGTCGGCTTTAATAGACCATTTATATGCTGAACAATTGTAGATTTCCCAGAGCCAGTATGTCCTATGATAGCAACAAATTGACCAGTCTTTATATGTATATTTATATTTTCGAGCGCTTTATGTTCAAAAGGCGTTTTAGGCATATAGATATGTTCTAAGTTTTTGATTTTAATTTCCATAATTCATTCACCAAAACTTCCTTCGTTAAGCATGTTCTTGCTATTTCAATTCCCTTATTAGCCAAGCTCGATTGAACTTGCAAAGAAAAGGGCAATTCCAATCCTGCCTCAACTAATTTCTGACTTTCTTGAAATACCTCTTTTGGAACACCTTCAATAGATATTCTACCTTTGTTCATAACAAACAATCTATCAGAGAAGATGGCCTCTTCTAAATCATGAGTAATGTTAATAACCGTTATTCCTTCTTCCTTGTTTAGCTTCCACACCGTTTCAAGTACTTCCTTGCGACCCATCGGATCCAACATTGATGTAGCTTCGTCAAGAATTATAACTAAGGGTAACATAGCTATGATACCAGCAATTGCTACACGCTGTTTTTGCCCCCCTGAGAGGCGATATGGTTCGTGATTTAAGTAGTTTTCCATTTTGACTTTCTGTAATGCCCAATTAATTCTATTTTTCATTTCATTACGTTCAACGCCAGTATTTTCAAGCCCAAAGGCTACATCATCACGAACAGTTGTAGCTACCATTTGATTATCAGGGTTTTGAAACACCATTCCTACTTGCTTCCTGACTTCCCATATTTTATCTTCGTCAAATGTGTCAATCCCATTGATATTTACTGAATTAGGGTTAGTAGGAGTTAGGAGCCCATTAATAAACTTCGCTAACGTCGACTTACCGGATCCATTATGACCTACGATGGAAACCCATTCACCTTGTTTTATAGATAATGAGATATCTGTTAATACATTCTCTACTTCTTCAGCGTCATATTTGAATGATAAATTGCAAATAGATATTAAGTTTTTACTCAAGGTTTACGCACCTACTTAAATGGAGTATATAAATTGTAGAAAATGAAGCGGTTCATTTATTCCACAATTTATATTCTACATTTTCTATACCAAATAAAAAAGGACTAGACTAAAGAATAATCTTTGTCTCGTCCTTCTGAGATGTATTAAACTAACTCGATAATTACCATTGGTGCGCCGTCTCCACGACGTGGTCCAAGTTTTAAAATACGAGTGTATCCACCTTGTCTTTCTTCATAACGTGGTGCAATATCAGCAAAAAGCTTTTGAATTGCATCTTGGCCTGATTCTTGATCAGCAACTTCACGACGAACGAAAGAAGCAACTTGACGTCTAGCGTGAAGATCTCCACGCTTTCCAAGTGTAATCATTTTTTCAACGATTGAACGAAGTTCTTTTGCTTTCGCCTCAGTAGTTTCGATTCTTTCATTGATGATTAAATCTGTAGTTAAGTCACGGAATAAAGCCTTTCTAGCAGAACTATCACGGCCTAATTTTGCGTATGCCATTAGAGATTCCCTCCTTTTTGGTTTGAAGTAAGAAGAGATATCGTTGTTTTGTAACTCTTCTGTTCATGTTGTCAATCTTATCTATCTATTAAGAAACTATGATTAATCTTCTTTACGAAGACCCAGTCCTAGCTCACCAAGCTTTTCTTGAACTTCTTCTAATGATTTTCGTCCAAGGTTACGAACTTTCATCATATCTTCTTCACTCTTGTGAGTTAATTCTTGTACAGTATTAATGCCAGCACGCTTCAAGCAGTTGTAAGAACGAACTGAAAGATCAAGTTCTTCAATCGTCATCTCAAGAACTTTTTCTTTTTGATCCTCTTCTTTTTCAACCATAATTTCAGCATTTTGTGCCTGATCAGTAAGACCGACAAAAATATTTAAATGTTCTGTTAAGATTTTTGCACCAATAGAAACAGCTTCTTCTGGTCGGATACTTCCATCTGTCCAGACATCAAGGGTTAGTTTATCATAGTTTGTTACTTGCCCAACACGAGTATTTTCTACTTGATAGTTAACTCTAGATACAGGTGTGTAAATAGAATCAATTGGAACAACTCCAATAGGCAAGTCCTCTTTCTTGTTTCCATCAGCTGGAACATAACCGCGTCCACGACGAGCAGTTAAACGCATGTGAAGATGTGCCCCCTTTGAAAGAGTTGCAATATGCAAATCCGGGTTCAAAATATCTACATCGCTATCATGTGTTATATCTGCTGCAGTAACCACGCCTTCCCCTTGAATATCAATTTCTAATGTTTTATCTTCATCAGAATAGATTTTAAGAGAAAGTTGTTTTAGATTTAGAATGATTGAAGTAACATCTTCGACGACACCTTCAATTGTGGAGAATTCATGTAAAACCCCATCAATTTGGACTGCTGTAACAGCAGCACCTGGCAATGATGATAGCAAAATACGACGTAAGGAGTTACCTAGAGTCGTACCGTATCCACGCTCAAGTGGCTCAACAACAAATTTACCATACTTGGCATCGGCACTGATTTCAATCGTTTCAATTTTTGGTTTTTCAATTTCTATCATTAAACAAACCCTCCTTCAAAACGTCGAAACTCCGGCTGACTAAGCATATTAGTCCACCGGAATTCCCCATTAGGTAGTTCTGAGCCGTTCATACCTAATTGAGTCAATCTTAGTAAGAAACATACTATAATTAGCGTTTATAAATAACTTCTTACACATTATTGACAATTCAAGGAAATCTATACAATAATTTGATTTCTTTTTTTACACACGACGACGTTTTGGTGGACGGCAGCCATTATGTGGAACTGGAGTAACGTCACGGATCATGCTTACTTCAAGTCCTACTGCTTGTAATGAACGGATAGCTGCTTCACGACCAGCGCCTGGTCCTTTAACAGAAACTTCAAGTGTCTTCATGCCATGTTCCATTGCTGCTTTACCAGCAGATTCTGCTGCCATTTGTGCAGCAAATGGAGTTGACTTACGAGATCCTTTAAATCCTAATCCACCAGCACTTGCCCAAGAAATTGCGTTTCCTTGTGTGTCAGTGATTGTCACGATTGTATTGTTAAATGTTGAACGGATGTGAGCAACACCAGCTTCAATATTTTTACGGGCGCGACGTTTAGGACGAGTTGTTTTGCCTTTTGCCATTCTATGCTACCTCCCTTACTATTTCTTCTTGTTTGCTACAGTACGACGAGGTCCTTTACGCGTACGAGCATTATTTTTCGAGTTTTGACCACGAACAGGTAATCCACGGCGGTGACGAACACCACGATAGCAACCAATTTCAATTAAACGCTTGATATTTAATGAGATTTCACGACGAAGGTCACCTTCAACTTTAAACCCATCAATTACATCACGGATCTTACCTAATTCTTCTTCTGTTAAATCACGTACACGAGTATCTTCTGAAACGCCAGCTTGAGCAAGAATTTGTGAAGCTCTTGTTCTACCGATACCAAATACGTATGTTAAAGACACAACTACTCGCTTATCACGAGGAATGTCTACACCAGCAATACGTGCCATTAAACCTGCACCTCCTTTTGTTAACCTTGTTTTTGTTTATGCTTAGGGTTTTCGCAAATAACCATAACCGTACCTTTTCGACGGATTACTTTGCACTTTTCACAAATCGGTTTGACTGATGGTCTTACCTTCATGTTTTTTACCTCCCTATTACTACGGAGTGCCTTCACGTGTTTCTTAAATTATTTAAAACGATACGTGATACGCCCACGTGTTAAGTCGTACGGTGACAATTCAACAGTTACTTTGTCTCCTGGTAATATACGAATAAAATGCATACGAATTTTACCTGAAACATGAGCTAAAATTTTATGTCCATTCTCAAGCTCTACTCGGAACATGGCATTTGGTAACGGTTCAATAACCGTACCTTCTACCTCGATTACATCTTCTTTGGCCATGAATTTACTCTCCTTCCATCAGGAAATTGTTATCGTTCATAAAAGTGGAAATTGCAAAACGCAATTTCGCATTGGTTACACGACCCGTTTGTTCAATACTATTTTTCACTTCTGGAGATACAAAGTCAAATAATTCTAAGTGATTGACATTCTTTTTCTTTGAACGATCTACTTTCCGTTTATCACCATCAGCAATTAGAACGAAGCGAGAATCTTCAATTTGAATAATGCATGCTACACCACCAGCATCTCTGCCTTTTAAAATTCGTACGAATTGACCAATACGAGGTACCGAATCAGGATCCATCATAATTAATCACCATCACCTAGGCTTTCGTTAAAATTTCAAACCCTGTCTCCACAATTGCAATAGTATGTTCAAAATGAGCACACATCTTTCCATCAGTAGTTACAACCGTCCAATTATCAGGAAGTGTCCGAACATACCGTTTTCCTGCATTAACCATTGGTTCGACTGCAAGCACCATTCCAGGTTTTAACCTTGGTCCTTTGTTTGGCGGTCCAAAGTGTGGAATTTGTGGATCTTCATGTAAGTTTTGACCAATACCATGGCCTACATACTCACGAACTACAGAGAAACCAAAAGCTTCTACATACACTTGTATAGCATGTGAAATATTTGATAACCGTTCACCTGGTTTTGCTTCCTCAAGTCCTTTATATAAAGACTGTTCAGTTACATCCAAAAGTTTCTGGGTCTCTTCAGAAATTTCACCTACTGCATACGTCCATGCAGAATCTCCGTGATATCCATTATACTTTGCACCAATGTCAATACTAATGATATCACCGTTCTTTAATAGTCGATCTCCTGGTATTCCGTGAACCAACTCTTCATTGACTGAAGCACAAATACTACCGGTAAATCCATTATAGCCTTTAAAAGATGGAATCGCATCATGTTGCCTGATAAACTTCTCAGCAATTAAATCTAATTCCTTCGTAGTTACGCCGGGTTTTATAAACTTTTGTAACTCTTGATGAGTCAATGCAACAATTTTACCAGCAACACGCATAATGTCTAGTTCTCTAGGCGTCTTACAGATAATCATTCATTGATCCCTTTCAACAGTTGATCTATATCTTCAAAGACTTTTGAAATTTCTTGATTACCATTAATTTTTTTCAAGTACCCTTTTGCAGAGTAAAAATCAATTAATGGTTGTGCTTGTTGCAGATTGACTTCTAAACGATTAGCGACTGTTTCAGGTTTGTCATCATCACGTTGGACAAGTTGACTACCGTCCTTATCGCAAATCCCCTCAACTTTAGGAGGATTAAACTTCACGTGATAACTAGCACCAGATGTAGGCGAAACCCAACGCCCAGTTAATCGTTCAAAAAGTTCTTCCTTTGGAACTTCTACATAAATGACTGAGTCAAGCTTTCGTTCTAGTGAAGATAACATTGTCTCCAATGCTTCTGCTTGGGCAACGGTTCTTGGAAAACCATCAAGTAAAAATCCCTTTTTACAATCTTCTTTACTTAATCTCTCACGAACAATACCGATCGTTACTTCATCTGGTACTAGGTTTCCAGCATCCATAAATGCTTTTGCCTGTTTACCTAATTCAGTACCACCTTTAATTGCTGCTCGAAACATATCCCCAGTAGAAATATGTGGGACCCCATACTTTTCTACGATTTTATCAGCTTGTGTGCCTTTACCAGCACCTGGTAGACCCATTAAAATAAGGTTCATCTTTATCCCTCCATCGTCCATTTTAACAACCGGGTATGGGGATGAATCCCCAATTCCCTACATTACTTAATAAAACCTTTATAATGTCGTTTAATTAGTTGACTTTCAATTTGTTTCATTGTATCCAACGCTACACCAACAACGATTAACAAGCCAGTTCCGCCAATCTGAACAGATGATGGTAAGTTAAGTGCAGTTGTGAAGAATGCAGGGATAATCGAAATTGCCGCTAAGAATAGGGCACCAACAAAAGTTAAACGGTATAAAATTCTTGTTAAGTAAACTTGTGTTGTTTTACCGGGACGAATGCCAGGAACATAGCCACCTTGCTTTTTAAGGTTTTCTGCCATTTGTTCTGGATTAACTTGAATAAACGTATAGAAATACGTAAATCCGATAATTAATGCTGCATAGACAAGCATCCCATAAGGATTAGAAAAATCAAAGTAGGTAGTAACCCATTTTGCTACTACATTGTCATCACCAATAAAACCAGCCACAGTTGGTGGAAAAATGAATAATGACATTGCAAAGATTACAGGGATTACCCCAGCAGCGTTTACTTTCAACGGTAAATGCGTTGAACCGCCACCAGTAGGCTTACCAGCAACTAATCTTTTTGCATATTGTACTGGAATTTTTCTTAATGCTTGTTGCACATAGATAACTCCAACAACAATTGCTAATAAAATTAGTATAAGTAATAGAATTACTACTATATTTAAGAATAGCTGATCTCCAGCATTCTCAATTCTTGTCGCATACACTTGGTTTGCCGCATTAGGTATCCCTGCAGCGATACCACCAAAGATGAGGATAGAAATTCCGTTCCCAACACCTTTTGCAGTAATCTGTTCACCTAACCACATTAGAAAGGCTGTCCCTGCAGTTAATACTAATGCGATAAAAATGTATTTGCCGACACTAGGATTTGGAATTAACCCTGGAACAAGTCGATTAAAACCAATCGACATTCCAATCGCTTGGATAAAACCTAGTACGATTGTTCCATAGCGGGTAAACTGAGCTAATTTACGCCTGCCCGCCTCTCCTTCTTTTGCCCACTCTGCAAACTTTGGTACTACGTCCATTTGTAACAATTGAACAATGATGGACGCAGTGATGTAAGGCATAATTCCCATGGCGAAAATCGAGAAATTTTCAAGGGCGCCTCCACCAAAAGTGTTTAGAAAACCGAATGCATTCATTGAGTCTTGAAACTTAAGAACATCGGCATTAGCTCCAGGAACCGGAATGAAAGCACCGATCCTAAAAACTATGAGCATTAGCAGGGTGAAAAAGACTTTACGTCGCAAATCACCCACACGCATAATATTGGAGATCGTCTGAAACATTAAATCACCTCAGTTTTTCCGCCAGCAGCTTCAATTGCTTCTACTGCAGAAGCAGAGAATTTGTTAGCCTTAACTGTAAGCTTAACTTCTAGCTTACCGTTCCCGAGGATTTTAATTCCGTCCTTTGCGTTACTTACTACACCAGTTTCAAGTAGTAATTCTGGTGTTACTTCTGTACCATCTTCGAAGCGATTTAACTGATCAAGGTTAAGGATCGCATATTCTTTTCGAGTTGGGTTTGTAAATCCACGTTTAGGAAGACGACGGTATAAAGGGTTTTGACCACCCTCGAAACCTGGTCTTACTCCACCACCAGAACGTGAATTTTGACCTTTATGTCCACGCCCAGCAGTTTTTCCGTTACCAGAACCAATACCACGTCCTACACGATTACGTTCTTTACGAGAACCTTCAGCAGGTTTAAGTTCGTGAAGTTTCATGTTGGCACCTCCTCAATCTAAAAATTAAGCTTCTATTTCTTTAACAGTAAGTAAATGAGATACTTTATTAACCATACCACGAATCGCAGCATTATCTTCTTGTACTACTGTTTGATGCATTTTACGTAAACCTAATGTGTTAACTGTCACACGTTGATCCTCAGGGCGACCAATTAAGCTTCTAGTGAGGGTAATTTCTAATTTCTTAGCCATTTACGTTCCCTCCTTATCCTAATAGTTCTTCTACGGATTTTCCGCGTAATTTTGCAACATCTTCAGCTCTTTTTAAGTTTTTAAGTCCAGTGATCGTAGCACGAACCATGTTGATAGGATTGTTCGAACCTAAAGACTTAGATAAGATGTCGCCTACACCAGCAAGTTCAAGTACCGCACGAACTGGACCACCAGCGATAACTCCAGTACCCTCACTTGCAGGTTTTAATAATACATTTCCAGCTCCGAAGTGTCCGATGATTTGATGTGGAATTGTAGTTCCAACGATCGGCACCGATACTAGATTTTTCTTTGCGTCTTCAATTGCTTTACGAATTGCTTCTGGTACTTCTTGAGCTTTACCCATACCCATACCAACGTGACCGTTTTTATCTCCAACAACAACCAGTGCAGCAAAGCGGAAACGACGTCCACCTTTAACTACTTTTGCTACACGGTTGACCGCTACTACTTTTTCTTCTAGTTCCAAAGTATTTGGGTCAATGCGCATTATTTTCCCTCCTTTGTTCTTTAGAATTGCAATCCAGCTGCTCTGGCTGCGTCTGCTAATTCTTTAACACGTCCATGGTATAAGTATCCACCACGGTCAAATACAATTGTTTCATAACCTTTTTCTATAGCACGTTTAGCGACAAGCTCGCCAACTTTTTTAGCTGCTTCAATCGTTCCGCCGTTTTCAAGATTAAGTTCTTTATCTAAGCTGTTAGCACTAGCTACAGTTACACCTGCTACATCATCAATTAATTGAGCATAGATGTGCTTAGAAGAACGGAATACATTTAAACGAGGACGCGTTGCAGTTCCAGTGATCGTACGACGAACATGTGCATGTCTCTTCATACGTGCCAGATTTTTGCTTGGCTTCGTAATCATTGAACGTCAGTCCTTTCCGTTATCTTATAGCTTACTTCTTACCAGTTTTTCCTTCTTTGCGACGAACAAATTCACCTTCGTAACGAATCCCTTTACCTTTGTAAGGCTCAGGTAAACGTACAGCGCGGATATTTGATGCAAGTGCGCCTACGCGCTCTTTATCAATACCTTTAACAGTGATTTTTGTGTTAGCAGGTACTTCAACTTCAAGACCAGCTTCAGGTTCGATTTCTACTGGGTGAGAATACCCAACATTAAGAACAAGTTTTGTTCCTTGTTTAGTAGCACGGTAACCGACACCAATTAATTCTAATTTTTTCTCATAACCATTCGTTACACCTTCAACCATGTTGCTGATGATACTACGAGTAGTACCGTGTAATGAACGGTGTAATTTATTATCAGAAGGACGCTCTACTGTAAGAGTACTTTCTTCTACTTTTACAATCATGTCAGGATGTAGCTCTCTAGAAAGCTCACCTTTAGGTCCTTTTACAGTAATGTTAATACCATCTATAGTTACTGTTACACCAGATGGGATTTGAACTGGTTTATTACCAATACGAGACATCCGATACACCTCCATTTCATTTCAATATTCTTACCAAACGTAAGCTAAGATTTCTCCGCCCATTTGTTGTTGACGTGCTTCTTTATCAGTAAGAATTCCGTTTGAAGTAGATACGATCGCAATTCCTAAACCACCTAGAACACGAGGTACTTCAGTTGCTTTTGCATATACACGTAAGCCTGGCTTACTGATACGCTTTAGTCCTGAAATTACACGTTCGTTGTTCGCACCGTATTTAAGGAAAATGCGGATAATACCTTGTTTGTTATCTTCAATATACTCAACATCGCGGATGAAACCTTCACGTTTAAGGATTTCAGCGACTTCTTTTTTTATCTTTGATGCAGGTAGCTCAAGCTTTTCGTGGCGAACAGTGTTCGCATTACGAATTCTAGTAAGCATATCTGCCATAGGATCTGTCATGACCATCTGTTTTACCTCCTTCCGTACTTGGAAATTACCAGCTTGCTTTTCTAACGCCAGGGATTTGTCCTTTATGTGCTAACTCACGGAAGCAAATCCGACATAATTTAAACTTACGAATGACTGAGTGAGGACGACCACAACGTTCGCAGCGAGTATACTCTTGTACTTTGAACTTTTGAGGGCGCTTCTGCTTTGCAATCATAGACTTTTTCGCCAAAGTTTTCACTCCTTCTTCAAATATTTACCGACTATTTTTGAAATGGCATACCCATTAATGTTAATAGTTCACGAGCTTCCTCGTCAGTATTAGCTGTAGTTACTACTACAATATCCATTCCACGAGCTTTATCTACTTTATCATAATCAACTTCTGGGAAGATTAATTGTTCTTTAACACCAAGTGTGTAGTTTCCGCGACCGTCAAATGACTTTTTAGAAATTCCACGGAAGTCACGTACACGTGGTAGGGAAACTGATACTAATTTATCTAAGAACTCATACATGCGTTCGCCACGAAGAGTAACCTTCGCACCGATTGGCATGCCCTCACGAAGTTTAAAACCTGCGATAGATTTTTTCGCTTTCGTGATAAGTGGCTTTTGACCTGTAATTTGAGTTAACTCTTCAACAGCTTTGTCTAAAGCCTTAGCGTTAGAAACAGCGTCTCCAACACCCATGTTTACAACGATCTTTTCAACCTTCGGTACAGCCATTACTGAACTGTAGTTAAATTTCTCAACTAGAGAAGGAACGATCTCGTTTTGGTACCTCTCTTTTAAACGATTCATGTGATTGACCTCCTTTCAGGATCTGACTACTTATCTAATGCTTCGCCAGATTTTTTTGCAATACGTACTTTTTTACCGTTTTCTACTTTATATCCTACACGTGTAGGTTCACCTGTTTTTGGATCGATAGGCATGACGTTAGATGAAGCAATCGGCGCTTCCATATTAATGATACCGCCTTGTGGGTTAGCTTGTGATGGTTTCGCATGCTTCTTTACCATGTTAATTCCTTCTACAAGTACACGACCTTTAGTTGGGTACGCTTCTAAAATAACGCCTTGTTTTCCCTTATCTTTACCAGAGATCACTTTTACAGTGTCACCTTTTTTTACATGCATTTTAGGTGTTGACATAATCGCACCTCCTTAAAAGGCAATTTCTAATTAGTCCGTTCATAATTATAGTACTTCCGGAGCAAGTGAAACGATTTTCATGAATTGCTTTTCACGAAGTTCGCGGGCAACAGGTCCAAAAATACGAGTACCACGAGGACTCTTATCTTCTTTAATAATAACTGCGGCATTTTCATCAAATTTGATATATGAACCGTCATTACGACGAGCGCCAGTCTTTGTACGAACGATTACAGCTTTAACAACGTCACCTTTCTTGACAACGCCTCCTGGTGTTGCTTGTTTCACCGAACAAACAATTACATCACCAATATTAGCTGTTTTGCGGCCTGAACCACCTAATACTTTAATACAAAGTACTTCACGTGCACCTGAGTTATCAGCTACTTTTAAACGAGTTTCTTGTTGAATCATACGATCTTACCTCCCTTCGGAAACAATACAAGATCTATTACATTAAATGATTACTGCTTCTTCGATAATTGCTACTAAACGGAAACGCTTATCTTTAGATAAAGGACGAGTTTCCATAATTTTTACGATATCACCGATTTTTGCAGTGTTATTTTCATCATGAGCTTTATACTTTTTTGAATACTTAACACGTTTGCCGTACAACTTATCAGTCTTGTAAGTTTCTACTAATACTGTAATTGTTTTTTCCATCTTGTCAGAAACAACTCTACCAGTGTATTCCTTACGTTGATTACGCTCAGTCATTGCGCAAACCTCCTTTCAAATTATTCGTTAGTTATTCCTAGCTCTCTCTCACGCAATACTGTTTTTGCACGAGCTATTGCTTTACGAACTTCACGAATGCGGGCTGGATTGTCTAACTGTCCAGTCGCTAATTGAAAGCGTAGGTTGAATAACTCTTCTTTCAGTGACTTAGCTTTCTGTTCAATCTCGGCAGTGGTTAAGTTACGGATTTCATTAGCTTTCATTTGCGTCACCACCCACTTCTTCGCGTTTTACAAACTTACACTTAACAGGCAATTTGTGAGCAGCTAAACGTAATGCTTCACGTGCTACTTCCTCAGTTACCCCTGCAATTTCAAACATAACTTTACCTGGCTTAACTACTGCTACCCAACCTTCAGGAGCACCTTTACCAGAACCCATTCGCACCTCAAGAGGCTTAGCTGTATATGGCTTTGATGGGAAAATTTTAATCCAAACTTTACCGCCACGCTTCATATAACGAGTCATTGCACGACGAGCAGATTCGATTTGACGATTTGTGATCCAAGAAGCTTCAACAGCTTGAAGACCGAATTCACCAAAATGTACTTCTGTACCACCTTTTGCTTTTCCACGCATTTTCCCGCGATGTTCGCGACGATATTTTACACGTTTAGGTAATAACATAATTATTTGCCTCCTTCCTCTTTTTTCGTTCCTTTCGTTGGAAGGACTTCACCACGGTAAATCCAGACTTTAATTCCTAGCTTACCATAAGTAGTGTCAGCTTCTGCTGTTCCATAATCGATATCAGCACGTAATGTGTGAAGAGGAACAGTTCCTTCGCTATAGTGTTCAGCACGAGCGATATCCGCTCCACCTAAACGACCAGATACTTGAGTTTTGATCCCTTTTGCTCCAGCGCGCATTGTACGTTGGATTGCTTGCTTCATTGCACGACGGAACGAAATACGATTTTCTAATTGACGAGCAATGTTCTCTGCAACTAATTTAGCATCTAAATCAGCTTGCTTAATTTCGAAAATATTAATATGAACTCGCTTGTTAGTAAGTTGATTTAAAGCTTTACGAAGAGCTTCTACTTCTGAACCACCCTTACCAATTACCATTCCAGGTTTAGCAGTGTGAATTGTTACATTCACTCGGTTTGCAGCGCGTTCGATTTCAATTCTAGATACTGATGCATCTTTAAGACGTTTTTCGATGTATTCACGAATTTTGATGTCTTCGTGTAATAGATCTGCATAGTCCTTAGAAGCATACCATTTTGAATCCCAGTCACGGATAACTCCTACACGAAGTCCAATCGGATTAACTTTTTGACCCACGCTTTATCCCTCCTTCTTTTCTGAAACAACGATAGTAATATGACTACTACGTTTGTTAATTCTACTTGCACGTCCCATAGCACGAGGACGGAATCTTTTTAAAGTAACTCCCTCATCAACAAACACTTCACTAACAACTAGATTGTTAACGTCCATTTCATAGTTGTGTTCAGCATTTGCAATAGCAGAGTTTAACAGCTTTTCTACTACTGGAGAAGCTGCTTTAGGTGTATGGCGTAGGATAGCTACCGCTTCACCAACTTGCTTGCCCCGAATTAAGTCTACAACTAGACGTACCTTACGAGGAGCAATACGCACTTGTTTAGCAACTGCTTTTGCTTGCATATTTAGTACCTCCTCTCATCTTAACGTCTTGTTTTCTTATCGTCTGCAGCATGGCCTTTATAAGTTCTTGTTGGTGCAAATTCACCTAACTTATGACCCACCATATCTTCAGAAACATATACAGGTACATGCTTTCTTCCATCATAAACAGCAATTGTATGACCAATAAAATCTGGGAAGATTGTTGAACGACGTGACCAAGATTTAATTACTTTCTTTTCGTCTTTTTCGTTCATCTCAACAACTTTTTTCATCAAGTGATCATCAACAAATGGTCCCTTTTTTAAACTACGACCCATGAGTGTGCCTCCCTTCGCGACTGTGCTACGGTCCTTTTGAACCGTAGTGCAATCCCGTTATTTTTTACGACGACGTACAATGTACTTGTCGGAGTGTTTATTTTTCTTACGAGTTTTGTATCCAAGAGTTGGTTTACCCCATGGAGACATTGGTGATTTACGTCCGATTGGCGAACGACCTTCACCACCACCGTGTGGGTGATCGTTAGGGTTCATTACAGAACCACGAACTGTTGGTCTAATACCTAACCAACGAGAACGACCTGCTTTACCAATGTTTACAAGTTCATGCTCAAGGTTACCAACTTGACCAATTGTAGCACGGCAATTTGAAAGGATCATACGAGTTTCACCTGAATTCAAGCGAACTAATACATATTGACCTTCTTTACCTAACAATTGAGCTTCTGTTCCAGCAGAACGAACTAATTGTCCACCTTTTCCTGGCTTTAACTCAATGTTATGAATAACAGTACCAACTGGAATGTTGATTAGTGGTAATGAATTACCTACTTTAATATCAGCTGTTGGTCCACTCATTACTTCCATACCAACTTTAAGTCCTTTTGGTGCTAGAATGTAACGTTTTTCTCCATCAACATAATTAATTAATGCAATATTAGCAGTACGGTTTGGATCGTATTCGATCGTAGCAACGCGTCCTGGAATTCCATCTTTATTACGTTTAAAGTCAATCACACGGTATTGACGTTTATGTCCACCACCATGATGACGTACAGTCAATTTACCTTGGTTATTACGTCCGCCTTTTCTATGAATCGGCGCTAGTAATGATTTTTCCGGCTTGTCAGTAGTGATCTCTTGGAAGTCTAATACAGACATCCCACGGCGACCAGCACTGGTTGGTTTATACTTTTTAATCGGCATTGTTATTTCCCTCCTTCACTTAAAACTTAAACACCTTCAAAGAATTCTAATTCTTTGCTTTCAGCAGATAACGTAACGATAGCCTTTTTACGACGAGGCGTGTAACCTGAGTGACGTCCAAATCTCTTGAACTTACCCTTATAATTCATCGTATTAACGTTAGTTACTTTTACTCCGAAGATCTCTTCGATAGCATCTTTAACTTGAGTTTTGTTAGCACGAACATCTACTTCGAAAGTATATTTCTTTTCTGACATAAGGTCAGTTGAACGTTCTGTAATCACGGGGCGCTTAATGATATCACGAGCGTTTTCCATTACGCTAGCACCTCCTCTACCTTTTGAACGGCATCTTTAGTAATAATTAGTTTGTCATGCTTTAATACGTCAAGAACGTTAATTCCTTCAGCAGTAATAAATGTTACTCCAGGAATGTTACGTGCTGATAATGCAACGTTATCGTTGTAATCAGCAGTTACTACTAACGCTTTGCGATCAGCTGATAAACCACTTAAGATTGATACCATTTCTTTTGTTTTTGGAGCATCTAACATTAAACCTTCAAGCACTACGATTTCTTCAGACAATACTTTAGTAGCTAATGCTGATTTGATCGCTAAACGACGTACTTTCTTAGGTAATTTGTAGCTGTAGCTACGAGGTGTTGGTCCGAATACTACTCCACCACCAACCCATTGAGGTGATCTAATAGAACCTTGTCTTGCACGACCAGTTCCTTTTTGACGCCATGGTTTACGTCCACCACCACGAACTTCTGAACGTCCTTTTACATCATGTGTTCCTTGACGTAATGAAGCTTGTTGCATAACAACAGCATCATGTAATACATGTTGATTTGGTTCAATACCGAATACAGCATCTGATAATTCGATATCGCCCACTTGCGTTCCGCTTTGGTTAAATAAAGCAACTTTAGGCATGAGGTATCCTCCTTTCTTTCTGTCGATTAGTTCGCTTTAACAGCGCTCTTGATAGTTACGTAGCCTTTTCTAGCTCCAGGTACATTACCTTTTACTAAAAGTAAGTTACGCTCTGTATCTACCTTAACGATTTCTAAATTTTGTACAGTGATTTGTTCGCCACCCATACGTCCAGGTAATAATTTACCTTTGAATACGCGGTTTGGAGCAACTGGTCCCATAGAACCAGGACGACGGTGATAACGCGATCCGTGAGCCATCGGTCCACGAGATTGGTTATGACGTTTGATAGATCCTTGGAAACCTTTTCCTTTAGAAATACCTGTTACGTCTACAATGTCACCTTCGCTAAATGTATCTACCTTGACTTCTTGACCAACTTCGTAAGCAGCAAAATCTGTGCCACGAATTTCCTTCATGTAGCGCTTAGGATTAGCATTGGCCTTTTCAGCATGACCTTTAGCTGGTTTAATAACGCGCGATTGCTTAACATCATCGTATCCTAATTGGATCGCAACGTATCCATCAGATTCAACTGATTTCTTTTGAAGAACAACGTTTGGAGAAGCTTCGATAACTGTTACCGGTACAACGTCGCCTTTTTCAGTGAACACTTGAGTCATTCCTAATTTTTTCCCTAAGATTCCTTTGGTCATGAGTCACACCTCCTGATATAAATAATTTATAATTTATTTGCCATTTAATTTTTGTTTGGTCTAAATATTAAAGCTTAATTTCAATATCTACGCCTGACGGTAAGTCTAAACGCATTAAAGCATCCACAGTCTGTGGAGTTGGGTTCACAATATCAATTAGACGCTTATGTGTGCGCATTTCAAACTGCTCACGAGAATCTTTGTACTTATGAACCGCTCTTAAAACCGTGTAGATTGACTTCTCTGTAGGTAGAGGGATCGGTCCAGAAACCTGAGCACCTGAACGTTTAGCTGTTTCTACGATTTTTTCAGCAGATTGATCTAGAATTCTGTGATCATAAGCTTTTAAACGAATGCGAATCTTTTGCTTTGCCATTTAATAACCTCCTTTTTCGTCCATTTTATAAACAGACATACTCCGTGAAAATTTCCTCACCTTCACCATGGCAACGGGCTCGGGTGTGTCAGCAACCTTCCACATCATCGCTGTCAACGACCAACATTAA
>NZ_JBKBWN010000026.1:0-29848 GCF_046314235.1 Anaerobacillus sp. | reverse complement strand
ACTTGAATCTATGAGTAGTTAGTTGGTTTATTACTTGCTGGTGATTCTGTTGTTTTTCTTGTCTCTAATTCAACATAAGCTTTCGTTAGTTCAATACCCACCCCAGAAAAAATACTCATATTTATCGAAATCCATTTTATGGTTTAAATATCTTTGGAAGAAATCCTTATATTCAATTTTAATTTTAATATTCCCCACAACAGGATGTTGAGATGATAGATTAAAGATTAACCTTAATTCTTCTAAGGGAAATTCAAGAAGCTCTTCATCTCCTTCATTCATTCCTAACTCATTTTCTTTTTTACTCCATTGGACTAACCTTGTTGTATCTTCTTCTAAGAAATAATATGGCGAAGAATCAATTTCTTCTACAAATAATCCTCTTTCAGTTGCTATGGTAATTGCTGATAAGGATTTTTCCGACGAGCCTATATACATATAATAATCCCAACCAAAATGTGCAAAAAATCTATCCTTTAAATACAGTTGACAGTGTACAAAGTTCCTTAAAATCATTTTACTAATAATAACAATGTCATTCAGTGTTACTATTTTATCTTCCTCTAAAATCAGTTCATCAAATTCTGTTTCATATAAAACAGAACTTCTATCTTCTGTTGAGATTTTCTGTTCAGATAATTGTAAAATTCTTAAAGTATTAAGACCACTTTCAATAATAAATGCTATTAATGTATCTATATATTTTGCTTCAATATCAAGATACTCCTCTAATGTGAATTCCTTGCCATCTATTATTTTTCCTATTTCAGATGGACAGGTCCATTCTTCTTTTAATGTGTAATATCCATTTTCATCTCTATAATCAGGATTATATTTTGTAATCCGCCATTGGTACTTAATTTGACCAGACAATATATTCCTTCCTCCTTATCTTTTCAACTATCCTGCTCTTTATCTATAAAAAGAAGAGCTGCCGAAACAACTCTTACCGTTACTATCTTCAACTAATGCCTCCTTTAGTTGAAGAAGAAAATTGAAGCTTTATCCACGCATCAGCTCATTAAGATTTTAAATTCAAGATGTTTCGGATTGTCAATACCTATTTACCATAAACTTTAAGCCACTCTTTACCGCTCAAATGTTTTAACAGATAAAACCTCTTTACTGTTTGCATCTACGACAATCTTAATCCCATTTGGTGATGGTCCAAGTTTAGATAAGTAAGTGACTTCCCACGTCCCATCCACAAATTGAATTTGTTTTTCTTCTTGGTAAATACCCTGTTTCAATCTTTCGAATTCTTGTTTATTCGTTTTGTCCCACCCGTCATACCAAAGAAGGAAATATTCATCATTTTCAACTTTTGCAATTTTATCGCCAGAATGATTTTTAACCCATTCTTGCACTTTTTTATGATTGTTTGCAACTTGTTCAGCCTTTTCTTTAGAAATGATATCTTTGGTAGTCCCCGCTATTGTAATCTGTGTTGTAACTTTGATTGCTTCTTCCCAACTACTGCCTTCTGGATGAAACATAACAACAACATCATAAGTCCCGCCGGAAGCTGGCTCTTCGGAAGATTGAATATGTTCCTTTGGTAAGAATACTACTTTTTCTTGAACGGTCTCTTGCGGTTCTAATCGTTCTGTATGGATATCATCTGTACATTCTTTAGGTTCCTCAGGTGGCTTTTGTGCTAAATAACGGTTGTTTTCCTTTGATATAATTTGAACTCCTAAGTGAGAAATGCAGGATGAACTACCAGCGTAATATTCAATACTTTCATTCCCTTTATTAGTTACTGTTGCCTCAACAATTATTTCATTATTCAAATCAAAACTTTTCTGGTTGACCTTAATATTAAAGTGGATATTATCTTTCGTTTCCTCATAATTTATAAATTGTTTTTCTTTGAATTGTTTATCTCCTGTTGTGTCTTCGATTGTTTTTTTTCCACAACCAAACAACAGAGCCATACTAAATAATAACATTGAATATACTAAAAATATTTTTTTCACAGTTATCCCTCTTGTATGTAATTTTACTAAACGAGACGAGTAAAAACCTTTTTTAGTTTCAAGATAATATATTATTTTCCACAAACCTGCTCTTTACTTGAATAAGTAAACTTTAATACTATATACCAATTACAACTTAGTTTAATAAGTAACCAAGTGCATAATCCCCAGTTTTTCACTAAAGCTCTTCTTTGAACAATAACTTTAAAACTCGCTGTAAGAATTACTGATAGAAATTAATAATCCTGAATCATTAATTCTTTTATGGTAATAAGGAATTGTGTCTCCTAACTTTCCGTATCCCTCATTCCATAATATGTCAATAAAATAAGGCGTGTTTTTAAGGAGTTGTTGAGGTTTTATATACTCGAAGCAGTAACACTCATTTGGTCGAGCTTCATCACAGTCGTATAAACCTAATACATCCTCCTCGATTGCCACACCACCAATTTTAAATTTAAAGTTATAAAAGAGATCTATTAGAAAGTTTTTAAAGTCAGATAAATCTTCACCTTTAATACCAATTTGACCCCATTCAGGTGCATCAAATTCACTTCCGAAAAACCAAAAGTTAATCAGAAGAGCACTTGAAGAAACTTGTTCTATTTGTAATGTTGACTTACGCCTACCAGCAACAGAAACATATAAATTTACATGCATAGAATGTTTATAAACTGAATGTGGATCTTCTTCATCATATGGATAGCCTTTATCAAACGACTCCAACATCTCAACCAGATTGGTATCTACTACCTCGATTTGATGATGCAAATTAGTCAATTTCTTCAGTATTGCTTTAATTACTTCTTTCTTTTCATCATTAAACTTTATGATGAAACTTACTTCAAGAAAAGGTCCGCCTTGTAACCATGCTACCAACCTAATACCCCCTCATAATAAAACAATACCACTTACCTTATTCAACATTCGCATCCGTTACTTCAACAACAGTAGTAACTGCCATTGCGACAGTTACTAAAAGCTATTTATTCAAATGCCATAAATTCTTCACCATTCTCGGTAACCACAGTTAGTTCTCCCTCAATCTTATCTAAACCTATTAGGATATAAGAGTTCTCCTCGTCTGACTCCTTATTTACTTCTACGACTGATATTGACGTATTGTTTTTAGTAACGTCTGCCCCAGTAAATTCTATAGTTTTGTTACTCGTCCCAGATGAAACAACCACCATCTTTTTTCCTTCTGATATTGTAAAGATTCTGTATCCTCGAAAATCCGTTTGATTAGTTTGCAGTTCTCCTACATAACTAGCTACATCTCCCACTTCATTTAACCTATCTTTTTCTAAAACCCAAGTATTAGAACTGCAAGCACTCAAAAATGTTATTACTAAAACAAGTAAAGTTAGGAATATTTTTTTCATTAAAATAACCTCCTTTTCTTTCATCCACCAAACCAAATTTAAATTTTGAACATATAGCTTATTAAAGTATTCTGCTTCAATAGCAACGGAAAATCCTTTGTTTCCGATCAACAGTTCCTTAACTAATGCTTATCGTTTGTTTAATATGAAACTCCAAACCTATGGAACCATTAACATAATAAAAGTGGAGAGACTAATAATTAGCATTGTTGAGGCAAAAATTTTGTCAGAACCTACATCTTCGTTATTATTTATTTTTATGGCAATTTTAACGCACAGATTGAAAAATACTACCGCAGTAATGACACTTATAATCAAAAAAACAACCATTTCCAAACCACCCATCTTTCTATAAACGTATTCCACTATCCTGCTCAATAGTTACAAAGTAAGCGTCACTGTTGCTGTTCCAGTAACGCCTCCGTTACTTTAATAAGACAACTAAAAAAAAATCTATATTTTGCAATCATAGTCAATATCATTTATGTTCTCATTTTTAGCTTTACTGGCGAAATGGAGTAAACTAACAAGAATATAAGAAAAAACTACGTTCGACTTTTTTAATAAACTACTATCCTTAATCAGAATATGCTTTTGAAATTTCTACTAAATTCTCTTTAAACATATTATATTTAATGGTATACCCATATCTCTCACCTATAATTATTGATTCCCATATACCTGGAGATGTTTTAACCTCGAATGTATCTTCACCATTAGGGGAAAGTACTAAAAAATATGCTCTTCCATCTTTGTGTTTATCAACAGCTGTACCAAATCCGCTTATTAAGCCGTCTGATTGAAGGTAATTCCATAAGAATATTACTGAGAATGAGACTAAGCTGATAGTTAGTTTTTTCTTCAATGTGTTTCCCTCCTATTTAGATAACTAATCTTATTTTTTTCTATTTAATAAATACATTCGTTACTTCAATACCTTTATCAACTCAATTTCATCTCTGATGGGTATACCATCATTACCTATTAAAGGTATCTCTGGTTTTATCTTTCTTGCTGTCTCAACTGCATTATTTATAATTTGGGACAAGAAAAAACCTCGTTTTTGATAAAACCTTAATGCTGATAAATTATCGTTTGTTGTTATAAGCTTAACGAGTTTACACTTTCTCTTAATAGCAAGGTTTTCTACTGCCTGAACTAAGTTTGTACCTATTCCTTTACCTTCTTCAATACTATCTAATGAAATAATATCGCACTCGTTATCTTTAATGATGTAAGTAATTAAGCCAATGATTTCATCTTCATTATTTATAATAGTAAAACCATCTAATGCACTGCAATCATAGACTCCACTTGAAATAACCATTTCTGGACTTCCCCAATGCAACTTAAAAAAATCTATTATTTTATTTTTCTGTAACTCCTCAATCGAGTAGATTTTCATTTTAAGACACCTCAATTTCAAAAATCTTGTTAAACTCTTCTACTTCGTTACTTTAAGTGAAACACTTCACAATCTAAAGTGTTTTCATAAATAAATCATACCAGAAAATAACAAATAAGGTATGAAAAGAATTATTAAATTACTCGAATCTGTAAGTAGTTAGTTAGTTAGTTAGTTTATTACTAGCTGCGTAGTAAGACTCTACTATGTAACAGGTATTTAACCCAAAAAAGAGAATGTAAATTTACTCACCTTAAAATGTACCCTTGTCCCTGTCACAAATATTCTACCTCCGTCGTCTTAAGTTATGAAATACAAAAAGGAGGTTATCTTATGACTCGGAAATGGGATATTGTCATTGTCGGTGGTGGATTAGCAGGTTATATTGCAGCAAATTATTTAGCTAAAACTAATTTGTCTGTATTACTATTAGAAAAAGGAAGGAATGTGGGTGGCAGGGCTAGAACAAATAAGATTAATCACCAATATTTTAATCTTGGCCCCCACGCCCTTTATAAAAAAGGAAAAGCTAAATCTATCCTCGGAGAATTAGGTGTGAAACTTAACGGAAAATCACCTAAATTAGCGTGCAGTTTAATTGAAGATAATATGGTATATACTGCTCCCTTTACTCCTTCAGGTTTGTTGTCCACTAGTCTTTTGAATTGGCAAGAACGTATTGAATGGGCTGCTGTTTTAATGAAGTTTAATTGGATTGATACCGAAAGTTTAGCAGAACAAACATTCCAACAATGGGTAGAGCAAGCAGCCAAGTCTAAAAATGTTCAGTCGTTACTATATATACTAGGCAGACTTGCGACGTATTGTCACGCTCCTGAAAAGGTAAGTGCAAAATTAATGGTTTCGCACTTGAAGACTGTCATGGGTGGTGTACTTTATCTAGATGGCGGTTGGCAGACGATCATTGATCAACTTCACAATAATGCAGTCATCTCAGGTGTTCAGGTTCAATCAAGTGCAGTTGTAAAACAAATAGCCCCACTAGAACATGAGCATTTCAAGTTAATTCTAACTAATGGCGAAGAAATTCACGGGAAGTATATCATTTGTACAACTGGCCCTCAAGAACTTAATGCACTGTTAGGTGAAAATGTTAATCTTCCTTATAATAGTTTTTTATCCCAAATAACACCTGTAAAAGGAGCAACATTAGACGTTGCTTTAACTCATCTTCCTAATCCAAAGCAATTGTTCGCTATGGGCATCACTAATCCCCTCTATTTTTCTGTACATTCAAATTATGCCCGACTATCTGATGATGAAAAAAGTTTCGTTCTGCATGTATTTAAATATAACCATCCGGATGAACACATCGATGAAGAAAAGGTAAAAAACGATCTTGAACAATTCTTAGAAAAGCTTCAGCCAAGATGGAGAAAATATGAAATCACAAGTCGCTTTATCCCTCAAATTACAGTTAACCAGCGCTTACCTCAAATAGGAGATGAGCAAAAATTACACCGTTCTAAAACAGACATTCCTGGATTATATATAGCAGGAGACTGGGCTTCACCGGATTCCATTTTGTCAGAAGGAGCTGTTAGCAGCGGGAAACAAGCAGCTGAAGAAATCATTCAAAGAGAAAAGAGGTGAACAAATGGAGATTAGTAATGACGATTATCAACAATTTAAACCATTATTGTTTTCAATAGGATATCGGATGTTAGGTTCAGTAGTGGAAACAGAAGATATTGTGCAAGAAACTTTTTTAAAGGCTTATCAAATTGATGAGCAAAAGATAGATAATAAGAAAGCTTATCTCTGCAAAATAATGACTAACAGTTGTCTTGATTTATTAAAATCAGCACGATATAGACGAGAACATTACGTGGGCCCAAGGAATCCCGAACCATTATTACTAAAGAAATCATCACTTGACTTCGGTCCATCTGAAATATATCTGCAAAAAGAAGGATTGAGTATTGCCTATTTACGGATGATGGAACATTTGGCACCAGATGAACGAGCAGTCCTCCTTTTAAGGGAGGTATTTAACTTTTCCTATTTGGAAATTGCTAATATCCTTGAAAAGAAAGAAGAAAACTGCAGAAAAATTTTTAGCCGTGTTAAGCGAAAGATCCTCCACATAGAGGGTGAAAGTTTAAACTATGAAAAGAATAAGTTAATTATTGAAAGCTTTATTCAAGCATTTCAAATCGAAAATACCGAAGCGTTATTAGAACTTATTTCTGAAAATGTTACCCTATACACTGATGGCGGCGGAAAAGTCCATGCTGCTGTTAGTCCAATTGTAGCTTCATCCAATGTTTTGAATTATTTATATGGTATTAGCAAAAAGTTTCCCGAAGACTCTTATTTTGAAGTTAAAAATGTCAATAGTCAGCCTGCAATTGTAATTTATATGAATAGCAAGGTTCAAAGCATTCTAAGTTTTTATATTCGTAATAATAAAATTAATGAAATATATATAACTTTAAATCCAGATAAGTTACCCAATCATTGTTAGTAGTTTTAATCAAAATCTAGCAGAAAAAATCTAATCTTCAAGTAAAATTCCTGAAGTATTCAAAGAACCTTTCCCCAAAAACCTCTTTAGGGAGAGGCTCTTTTCTTTTCTATCTCTATAAATAACTCACTTACTTAAGGTTCTGCCCTGTACAAGGGGTCAGGTTCACTGTCCCTCTGCTATAAATCAACGATCCACTATTAACTTAATAGTTGGGACAAGGTACCTGTCCCCTTGTCCACTCTGCTCAGTAATGTATTTTTCGTCAATTAAAAAGGCAGCTGGACATCAGCCCAACCACCTATTTACTCTATTTTTCTACTACAATGCATATTGTTTTAGATTCTTCAGAGGCCCACAACCCAAATCTAGGAGATTTTTATTAGTTTCTGGCGGTGTAATTTCGGCAATCCTCTCAACTGATTCATCTATAAAGTCATGACATCTACTGGCCGCTTCCCAGTTGGGATGTAAATGAGCTTCCAGCATTCCCTTAGAAATATGTTCATCATCCCAAAATTTACTTGTGCTTTGTGCATATAGTTCTGGTTTCTTTAAATACTTGAATAACTCTTTACATAATTTCCCTCTTTTCTTTTATAGTATAACAGTTTTTATTTTTTAAGATTATATAGCTAATCTAATTTTAAATCTTCAATCACACCTCTTACTATTGCCAAGAATACAAGTTTGTTTGTTAATCTTCTTTAAAATAACGATCCGTTACTTTAACAAGAATCTTTTAAATCAGTTAATAATGAAATGTTTCAATCCTTTCATCACCTGAAAACATATCTTTAACTTTGTATTGATTATTTTCCACTTCATCCTCTCCAATAATAATAACGTTACGAATCTTTTCTTTGTTTGCTTTATCAAGAGCTTTTCCTAATTTTTTGTTACTCATTTCGTACTCGACTTTATATCCTTTATTTCTTAAATAATTTGCTAATAATAAGGACTCTTTTTGAGTACCTAATGGAACTATATAATAATCTACATTTGGATTTTCTTTTAATTCTTTCTCTGATGAACTCATAGCCGTGTAAATTACATCTAAGCCGAATGATATTCCTACTGTTGAAAAGTTTTCATTTGTTCCGATCAGCCCACCAATTGCATTATCATATCTTCCTCCACTACCAATACTTGATTTTATAGATTTATCGGATAAGAATATTTCATAAATGGTACCCGTGTATATCTCTAAACCTCTTGCTAAGAATGGGTTAAATACGCACTGTTTATTAACACTGAGAAATTCTAAATAGGCTTCTAGCTCTTTTAGTTCTTCTAACCCCCGCCTTACCTCTTCATTTTGTTGGGAAAAGGATTTAAAATAACTTAAACTTGAATTTCTTTCATCAGTTAAAAACTGTTTAATTAAAGTTATCGTAGAATTTGATAACCCTTGATCATTAAGCTCTGAAACAACTGCTTCTAATCCGACTTTTTCAAGTTTATCTAGAATTAAAACTACTTGATTGATTTTTTCATATTCTGTACCAAATACATCTAGCATTCCAGTTAGTAATTTACGATTGTTATATTGGATCGTTACCTTTAAATCAAGTTTTCTAAATGCATCCAATGCCATAACCATTAATTCAGCTTCGGCTATTTGTGACGCTACACCTACAATATCAACATCACATTGAGTAAATTCACGAAACCTTCCAGTTTTGATTGGACCATCTCTAAATACTTTACCAATTTCATATCGCTTAAAAGGCATTCTAAGTGTCGGGTTCATTGCTACAACTTTTGCAAACGGTATAGTGAGATCGTAGCGTAAAGCTAAATCTCTTTCACCTCTATCAGATAATGTATACATTTCATCTACTATTTCAGCCCCACCTCCATATTTAGAAGTAAGTAATTCCGTATAATTCAATATAGGTGTTTCCAGTGGTTTACATCCGTATTGGATGAATACATCTTCTAATGTTCTTCTAATTTCTCTTCTTACAAGTTCAGCATTCGGTAAGTAATCTTGAGTGCCCTTTACATTTTGATAATCCATTTTTTTCATTTAATTGACCTCCATTTTTTTATAAAATAAAAAACCGCACTTGATTTAAGTGTTGAACTTAATCAAATACGGTTTAATGATAAATAGCCTTCCTATGTGTGATTTTTTAAAAAATCTAATAGCAAGGCTACTTGATATGATGATGTAGTTGTGAGAAGGAACTAATTGTCTTCTTAAATACTCGCATAAATACCCACCTCTAATTTCCATTAAATGTATCATAATACAATTTCGTTTTCAATAACTTTTTCTTGATATTATATATCAATGAATGTTCTTAAAACACTCTTTGTTTATTGGAACATTTTTGTTTTTCTTCTAATTTCCTCACACAACCAATCCATAGCCTAGTCACTAATGATTTCACATTAAGACTAATAAATGAATGATACCATTTCCAACTTTTCTTAAACTTTATTAAACCTGTCTTTCTTTCAGCCCAAATTTCTATCAATATCATCGGAATTGTAAAATAAACTTATCGACTATCTTATTTCCTTGCATTGATGAGACACCTCCTCTAGTTATTTAAGGTGAATTGTTTAAGCAATTTTATGTATGATAAAACACCATAAGAAGAAATTATCCTTCAACTATTGCTACACCCAATGCTAGATGTTCCCAAAGAAGCTCTTCAACTTTCTCAACTAAATCCTTTGGACAATTTACAACTAAAACAACGTCTGCCTTTTTTCCTTTTACAACCCTTTTTCTTTTATGAACGACTTTAAAAATAATGTAGTCGATAATAAATCCTAGTATAAAACCAACTGCTGCCCCAATTAACCCCCAATATATAGGACCCCACTCTAAAACAAACCCAACACTTGCCCCGATAACAGCAAAAGCTGTCCCAATAGCTGCTCCCTTATCAAATAAACTAATTCCATCTGCGCGATGGAGCGTATCAAATAATCTTCTCTCTTCTACCCTGTTAATGAGAGGAACCGCAAGTATATTCTCTTTTTTAATCCCTACTTTTTCTAAAGATGTGATGGCTAACTCAAGATACGCCGAGTGTTCAAATGTAGAGAAGATTTGCATTTATTTCACCTCATCAACTGAAATGGGAATTTTCACACGATATTGTTGATATTTTTCTTTTAAAAATTTTCGTTGTTCACTTTCATATAGTTTATTATTTTCGACAGTATTTACATAGGAATCATATACACTGAAACCTGCATGCGAAGGGATAAACAACAACCACTGTGGGTCCAATACTTGTGTAGCTTGAGTTATTTCCCCTAAAAAAAGAAAATAGACTGCAACTAAAAGATTGGAAAAATACACAAATAATATCATAAAAGACATTGTAAAAATCGCGGTAATTACTCGGTGTATGTAGAGTTGACCAAGACCAGGTGTAAAAATAGACCAAATGATTGCCATTATCGGCCTTCTTTTATCTAAGTAATTTATTTCTAATGCGCCAATGGTATATGAGTTGAAATCGGCATTTTCCCTCTCTGCTAGTAAAAAAACTTTATTCATATCAACTGAAGTACGATAGCTATCCCATATCCCATAAATATAAAATGGAATATACAAAAGCATCCATCTAGGTTCAAGAACTTCTTTTGCCATTTCAATATTCCCAGTAAAAGAGTAGACCATTGCAAGATTTATATTTGCCATATTATTTACGAGAATTTCCCATAAAAACAATGCATACCCTCTGAGATATTTTGATAAAAGGAGATGACCGAAACCTGGAAAGGCTGCCGACCACCATGCAATTATATATGGGTTTCTTAAATGAAGTTGGGTTGTACCAAGCGTACTTACATGTGCTTTAAACCGACGTTCCCTATTAGTGGAATTGAAGTTATTCAATTTATTTCCCCTCATTTTGTATTTAGTAATGTTTTACAATTTTTAGGATTTAACTAATTGAGAGCTTTTATTCACCCTTAGTGTGTTAACATGCTTTGTTAGTAAAAAAAACGCAACTACTTTTTATGGTACTTCCCCGTTACATTAATAAAAAAGTAGATAAAAAAAACACTTGTGAAAAATTGATATCACAAGTGTTTTTGCCTTTACTTTTTAATCATTTGATTTCGCTCTTCCATTTGAGGTGGTTCTTCCATCCAACCATTTTTAATCATTATTTTTGCACCTTTATGAGCATATTCAAATATATCTTTCAAAAAAATAGTCATTTTAGCTGGCAGATCATTTCGTAAACTAAAAGCGGTACCTAATGAGCCACTGCCCATAGAAAAACTGCAAAAAAGACTTGTGCAATACATCATCAATTTATCAGAAAATGGAGCTATTGTTGAACGGGTTGCATTACCACCTGCTGTTTGAGGAGCTTGTATACCACTTTGAAGTAAGGTTTCACTTAATTCCTTTACAATACTTTTAGCAAGTTCAGCTCCCTCGTTAAAGTAGTTTTTAACCTCCGTTTCATTTGCACATTGAGCAAAACCTGTAATCATTTGAAGTCCAAAGATATTTGATTCAATTGAATGATGAATCTGTGCAACTTCCACTGTATTTAATGAACGTCTTTCGCTAAATGGATTAATGGCGAGTCCACCCAAGTAGCTGTTATCTTTAACAAATTCAACTGAATTTGGCATTGAAACATAAGGAGATTTAACAAGCAACCCCTTTTCAAGTAAATATTCTGTGCAAAGCTCATAATAATTTTGAGTAATGGCAGTTAGCTCTTTAAAAATCCGTACAATATCTTTTCGATAACTCATAGTTATATTTAATGAGTGAAGCCCCATACTAATTTCTTTTAATAGGCGAACAAACATAATGTCAAAACCATTATCATATAACTTCGGTACCTCTTTGTTAACATCTTGAGCAGTATACCCAACTGGTATTATAGCCCCTTCATTTCTTAAAGTTTCTGTGATTATGCCAACATACTTGTCAATCTCTCCATATAAATTAGTCATTATCTCCTTGGCTTCATCATCATCTGCTTTCTCTATAAAGTATTCTAATATACGCAAGATCATTGTCTTTTCCTGATATGTAAGCCATAAAACACCCAATTCAGATGAAGTAATTGCTGATTTTTCTGGCATATAAATCTCCTCCTAAAATATACTCATTTTAGGTTTAGCACAAAATGGTATCTTAATTCAGTTTTATAATTTAAATTTTATTTTCATAAAATCAATATTTGTTTTATGCCCAGTTAGTTCTATAAATAGGTCTGATAAAGAAGATAAATCGCTGAATTCAGCTTTACGAATTGTAAAATTCATAAGATTACCAACTAGACCTCCAAATTTTTATTGTTTATCCTATTTCGTTTTTGGTATAGTCTCATGCTTAATAATTGAAAAGCGACAGCTCTGTTTTGCTATCGCCCCAATTAGTTCAATAAGACTTCGTTATTCATACCCATCTTTTCAAGACATTTGTTTAGAACATTTTTATCGATTTGATTTACTGAATAATACTTTTCTTTATAAATGGCTCGAATTGCTCCACGAATTTCTTCTTCGGTGATTTCAATTCTTTGTTCATTTTTAATAAAAAGATTTAATGGTATATTACTATCCCCAAAATGTAATGGTGGTTGTAGGTAATCGATTCCTTCGTATTGCTTATAATTTTTTCTTTCAAAGAATCTATTTCTTTTAATACAATCTTCTTTTTCTTCTTCCGTATGTACCATTTCTTCTGTTTCTGTTTCTAATAATATTGCTTTAAGCGACGTGTTTCCTGCTGAAACTGCATCTTTATTTAATAATTCTTCTAATTTTACTAAAGTTTTTGAACCTAACCCTTTACTTCGCACAAGAGGATTAGTAACAATATAAACTATAAACCCAAAATTTACATCTGCTAAATAATGTCCTGTTGCAAAAGAAACTAGTTGCTCCCCTTCTAAACCAATCAAGAACCGAAAATTATTCGGCTTTCTATTTCTCGCATATTGTAAACTATTCAAGAAGTTATCATGTGATTCTCTCACTTCAATAGGAAATGCTTTGTCATATAATTTTAAGACTTTTTCAAAATGTGTTAAATTATCATGTGTTATTTCATCCCATTTTATCGCCAAAACATTACCACCTTTTTTAAACTCTATCAATTTTTCTACGTAGTTTGATTTAAAATGTAATCCTTGTTGAACTATTCTGCTTCGTTGGCCCCTAACATCAGCACATGCACTCGTTTAGTCCAATACCTCCTTTGGAACATCCCAAAGGAAGGAAATAGTCTTTTGTAAATAGCCTAGTTTCTATCACATGCATTTAGAATGGATTCTCCCCTTTTAAAAATGGAACTACGATTATATAAATAGAACCGACAAATAAGAGCCAAAAAATCTTTGATGTGAGAAATCGATTGTAAAATTTAACTTCCTTAAATATTAAAAATCCCATAATTGCTATATAAACTACAAAGAGAAAATATGAAATACCAAACCAATTAACCCAAATATTGCCTATAAATTCAATTCCGTATCTTCCGTACCAATTGCCTGCCATATTTACAGTTAAATAAAATCCTAATGCCAAAAAGAAAAACAATTCAATTGACCTACCAACATCTTTTATAAATACTTGCAAAAATAACACCACCTATATAGTTCTTGCTCCTCAACTGTCACTCTCGTTACTTGAATAACTTATACCAATACAAAGTGGTTTCTATATTTGCATTATATGATTGCTTCAATGTGTCAACTCCACCTAGTATGAATCCTTGTTTCACATAAAACCTGCACGCTCCAAGATTATCATTTTGAGCCTCTAGAGACATTCCGATAAGTTTCTTTTGTTTTGCCCACTCTTCCGCTTTAGTTAAGAGCAACTTCCCGATTCCATATCCTCTAAATTCTTTTTTTGTTGCGATATTTTCAATATAACAGAAGCGATTCCAATCCATAATTATCCTAATTTGCCCAATGCAATTATTATTATTATAAGCTAAAAATAGAGCTTTATCTTCACGGTTTATATATCGACTCCAATCAAGTTTATCATCTGGGAAACGAATTTCTTTGGTTTCATCATATAGATTCTCTTCAAAAGACCATTTTCCGGATTGAAAACTGGGTACAACCTTACCAAACACTTTAAAATAATCATTTGGTTTATTGATGTCCTCAATTAATTCATCCTTTAATGGAGAAATTATGATTTCCTCTGCAATATTCATTTTGACACCTTCCCATTCTGAAAAAGAATTTTACTAGCACAAGCCTAAATACCTACCCTATTCAAAATTACTGCTTCAATAGTTTAAGTACTAGTGTTCACAATTTAACAGTTTCATTTTACTTTTAGCGGAAGCCTTGGACTTTCATCTTCATATATGGAATAAGCCCATCCTTCATTCTTCACATTAGAACACTGTTTATCTGTACAAAAGAAAAGGTAAGTTTGTTTATCAGTTTTAACGACTACGTTTAAATAGAAAGGAAATACTCCACCTTTAAATTTGTCAACTGTTGCATCAATCGAAATTATATTTTCTTTTTCTGCCAAACTTATATAGTCTTCACTATCAATTGTTTTTTTGACCATTTCACTTAATATAACCTTTTCTTCAGCCGTTGGAATAAACGGTTCCTTATATAAAGACCAATTACCAAACATAAAAACATTTAACCCTAAACTTGCAATCAATAAAAATAACAGTACCTTAGATTTCCACTGTTTCATATCCCTCACCCCTACGTTAATAGTTTCTAATAACCCTAATTAAGTTTAATAAATTTATATACAAAGTACTGTTTTCTATACGAATAACAGTTATTCCTTGTTTTAGTAAATATTTCGTTAGCATTCCTGTAGAGCGTTAATTACCAGGTTTGAAAAAAATAGAGCCCCTCAGTAATTCTTGTTACCTCAAACTCATATTCATCATCAGGTGCAGAAGGTAGCAAACCTATCGGGTCCCAATCATTAACTATCTTTTTAACAATATTAAACAATTTATTGTATTTTTCTTTAAGCTCTATATGTGACAACCGAAATCTCTCCTCGAAATTAAGAACATTTTCCTTGTTAAAGTATTCTGCTCTTACTTGAATAAGTAAATTTTAACACTATCTTTTTCATTCAGAATCTCCTTTGTTATAATTTTACTATCTCCTCTCTTTTTTTGAGAAAAAAATATATAATTTAGCTAAAATACTAAAAAAAACTAAAAAACTGTAACCTTTTTTCATTTCATCTCGTCTGAATATCAAATCTTTTACAGCATGAAGGGTGGTGGTTCATTTGTCCGAAAATAATAGTAGAAACGAAGAATTGGAAGAGTGGTATAACCTTTACAGTGATGCTCTCTTTAAATATATTTGCATGATGACTCGTGATTACCAACAAGCCGAGGATTTGACCCAAGAGACCTTTATTAAAGCCTATAACAACTATGAAATGTTCCAACGCCATTCGGAAACGAAAACGTGGCTGTTCCGAATTGCTCATAATGTGACCATTGATTTTCTTAGGAAGCGTAGGCCACTACGGATCATCGAAAGCTTCCTGCAAAATAAGAAAGACTCCAATCCCCTTCCGGAAGACATGCTTCAACTGAAAGAAGAGGCTAGTGAACTCTATAAGGCATTGGGGCAACTAAATCCGGTCAATCGAGAAGTCATTGTGTTACGAAAAATAAAGGGTTTTACTGTAAAGGAAACGAGCGAAATTTTAGGCTGGTCAGAGAACAAAGTGAAAGTGACACTCCACCGAGCCATCCCTATTCTAAAGAACCAGCTAGCAAAGGAGGGATATATCTATGAGAAAACAATATGATTCTCACGACTTGGATGACAGACTAAAACGCTTAGATGTTGACAGTAACTGGAAGGAAGAGCACCGCCATCAACTCAAGGACAGAATCCTTCGAGATGTCCAAAAAAATAAGCCAGGAACCTCTCATTTTGGAAGATTTCCATATAAATATTATTTCTCTCTAGGAGCAGCAGCTATAATACTTATGATCCTAGTTGGGCCTAGCCTTCAGACTTTTTTTTCAGAATGGAGTATGGCAATTAGCGGAGATGGTCCAGACGAAGCTAGTGTGATGTTGCGTGTAGTATTAACACTTATTATAGGCATCTTCTTCCTTGTTGGTATGGTATTAATTATTAGGAACAATGAACAAGCAAATAAACTGTTTTGGGATACTAATGGCTTTTGGCTCCTCAGTGATACCATTCGGGAATTGGTACGTAAGTGCTTTAAATTGCTAGTAATTCTTCAAATCTTGTATTTGTTCCACATTGTCTTAGGTGTATCCTTCCTTTTCCTGCTTGGTACGGGTCCTTTGGCAATCTGGGTAGAAAGGTGGATCGAGAATCGGGTAATCAAGCTCAGCTATCCATACCTTATCCAGATAATCGGGAGCCTTCTGGTCATTTTGTACTTCACCTTTCAAATGTTCACACCGTATTTTTTTCCGGGAGCACATTTAATCAATTCGGGCCTTGAAAAAATCGAAATATACTATGAAGCAATAGGGGATAATGATCTAAGCATAGAAGAACGTATAGAGCTAGCTAAGATCCCCTACGGAAGCCGAGCAAAGACTCAGTTCTCTCATTGGCAATACATGGAGGAGCAGGGGGAAGACATTTTTCGCACTAACTACAAGTTAATTGAATTAGTTGATTTCAGCCGTCGTTACCATGATTACACTTTAATTGTAGAGGTTGAAATTCAGTGGTATGAGGATGAGATGCTACAAATCGAAAGAGATTTGTGGGATTACACCTTTACACGAGAAGAAGGAGACTTTAAAATAATTGGTTCTGGCAGATTATCAGAGTATCAAAAATCATTGCTAAATAGGGAATAGACTACTACTTGCATTGTTATGTTAACAAATCGTAAAACTTAGGCCAGTTCACAATAGAACTATCACAACACAAATGACTGTGTTATTCACATTAAATAAGAGAATGGAGATTGGTCTCCATTCTCTTATTTTTGTATTTACTTCTTCAACTAAAGCCTCCGTTATTCTAAGTACATTCTTTCAAAATTAGCGTTATTTTTATATCATTAATTGGTTTATTTAATTCTAACACCTGTCTTTTCTTATCCATTTAAGAATGCATCTACCTCTATAACTATAGTTTGATGTTCTTATGCAAGAAAATGATTCTTTCTATTTCTTCAAAACCATTTTTCTTATAAAATTCTTCGGCAGGTATACCTCTATCTGTGAGAAGTATAATGTTACTTATATTACTGCTATGAAGCTCTTTTATTAAGTGATTTAACATCGCTCTTCCAATACCCTTATTTTGACATTGTGTTTTTACACACATTTCATTAATAAAAAACTCATCTCCGCTCCACCATACTCTATTTACACCAAAAATAAAACCGAGAATTTCGTCGTGTTCTACCGCTAAAACGCCTAAAAATCCAGGTGTCTGGTAAAAACTCTGTAAATATTTTTTAGCCTTTGTAAATGTCCATTCATCATTCCAAGGCTCATCATTGAATACTTCAATAAATGTTTCCGTACACTTAATTAAATCATTTTTTGCAAATAGTTTAAATTCCAAGGTGAATTCTCCTTATCGCTAAATGTATTATTAAAACCACCTTAACCGTTTATAACTAACATTATGGAGCTCAATCCCTTCAACCGCTTGGCTTTCGGCCCGCCACCTCACTGTCTACGCTTAAAGACTAAAGTTACCTTCAGCCCTCAAAGACTCGCTACGAGCGAATGGCTAGTTCCTACTCGACGGGAATCCCACCCGTTATTTGATACGACCTAGGCACGGCCGCACATGCCTTCGTTAGTTTAAGTTCGGTAATAAAAAAAACTCAGAAAAGAAAAATCATCAAAAAGCAAATGGGAAGTAAAATTAGTGTAACTATGTATTCTTTCGATTCTTTTAAATATCTCCATTCTGTGTATGCGTGAAAACTTAGTCCAACCGTTAGAACTGATAGCCAAAACAATTCTACTGTATAGGAGTTTGTGCTCTTCGTAATAAAAAAAATAAAAATACCCATACTTACTAAAGCGAGAACTGTTCTTCCTAACAGAGTAAAAAACCTCCCTGTTGTTTCCGAAACTCTTGTTCTCTCTCTTCCAAAAAACCATTCTTTGAATATGTCCTCAATAATAAAGATAAGAGCAAATATCAAAAATACTGTCGTCGGGAGTGGAGTAATAATACCTAGATTTAACTGTTGGTCGTTAATCCAAAAAACAAGGAACCCAGATATCACTATAATTAAAAGATAAAATATTTTTTTTATAATCATTCACCTTCCTATATTTTTTTTTTCAAGTATTCTACTTCGTTAATTTAAGTGAAACGGTTCGCAATCTAAAGTATTTTCACAATTAAATAATACCAGAAAATAACAAATAAGGTATGGAAAGAATTATTAAATTACTCGAATTTATGAGTAGTTAGTGGATTATTACTTGCCGCGTAGTATGCTTCTAAAAAGCAAGACGATCACTTGAATTGTGATCGCCAATAGATTATGTAGTTTAAGTGAATCTCTTCACGGTCACATGGGTCTTCATATGACAATATTACCAAAGAATAGCGAATTACTGTTCATAAATTTTATAAAAAATGGAGATTTCTCTCTCATAGCAAATATTGTTTTGATTATCAATAAACATAGTTTATTCCTGATAGTTTGCTGCGTAATCAATTAAAAAGGCAGTTGGACATCAGCCCAACCACCCAATGATCAAATGCTTTCCGCTAGCTTAGAAACAAGAAGACTTTGTAACTCGAGACGAAATTTACTTGATCTATTAATATTTGTTTTATTAGTTGCTTCTATTAAAACTTAAAAAACACCTCATGTATGAGAATGACAAATTTATAAAATTAATTATTATTAATTAATTTTACATCTACATAAATACTATTAAACGCCATACCTTCATAACCCGATGATACCTCTCCCATATCTGTAGGCGTATAAGAGATCAAACTATTAACAAGAATGTTTTCAGCATGTACCAGTAAGACTGAAGGATGAACTTCACTTGTAAATTTACACTTCAGTATGATTTCTCCTTGTTCATTAAAAATTGAAACGCGGGAATCATCATTTAATCCCTTCCTTTTTGCACTTGAAGGATGGATATAAACGATAGGCTCCTTGCTCTTCCCAAACATTAGGTTTAAATTACTGAACTGAGAATTAATGTTAAACTGACCATGGTTAGTGAGTAATAAAAATTGGTCACTCATTTTATGAGTTGTAAAAGTATGTTGAGCAATTGGAGATTTACCATTATGCAAAGCCCTAGTTGAGAAAAACTCAAATTTCCCAGACGGTGTTTCAAATTTTTTATCTTCCCAAGCCACTTTTGGAAAATCTAGAAGCTTCGGTCCTTCAATTAGTTCACGCCAATTAGAGATATTTAAGTTATTGTACATATCACTAGTAAATTGTTCCTCAATAAAATCCTCTATTGACTTATCATAAGGGAAGGTTGAAAAGCCTGGTCTTAATTCGTTTAGACGCTTTGAAAGCATTTTTGATATCTCAATATCACTTTTCGATTCATAATAAGGCTTAATAGCTGGCTCGTTAATTCCAATCCAATGATGCCAATAGCTAGGAACAATGTCCCACTCTTCAAAATTAGTAGTAGCAGGTAATACTATATCAGAAAGTTGAGCTGTTGGAGTTAGAAATTGATCAACAGTTACGACTAACTCTATATTTGACATAGCTTTCTTCAACAGCTTTTGATCTGGGTTTTGTGCCAATAAGTTACGACATGAAATCCATAGCATTTTAATAGGTGGGTCAGTGGTTTCCTGCAACGCACTTGCAAAATTATTGATTGGTATAGAGCGAACACAATTTTCTTTGGTAAACCCATGATTATAATACGAAATAATTTGATTTGAAAATTCCCAACTACCCATTTGTGCATACAAGACACCAGTACCCTGTTTCCCGATGTTACCCGTCATTGCCATCAATGCATTAATGGCGCGAATATTTTGGCCACCAGCCACATTCCTTTGAAAACCAAAGCCAATCCATACTACCACATTTTTGTTAATATAATGATTTGCTATTGTTTCTAGCACTTCCATTTCTAGACCGCATTCCTGTAAAAGAGCATTCATATCTATTGATTTAATATAGGTAAGGAACTCTTTAAAACCTATTGTATATTCATTTATAAACTGTTCATCGTGACCATTGATATCGTATATATATTTTGCAATTGCTAATGCCAAAGCACCGTCTTTCCCTGGTTTAATTTGTACATAAACATCAGATTTCTTTGCTGTTGCCGTATATACTGGGTCAATTGTAATAATTGTAGCGCCTTTCTTTTTCGCTTCATATAAATAAGAGATAGAATGCATGGATGTCCAAACAGGATTACACCCCCAGAGGATAATAGTATCTGCATAAGTTAATTGCTCTGGATCTGAATTTTTAAAGTTTCCAAAGTCATAAATCGAAGCATCTAATCCAGAAGACCAGCAAGGAGACCCTACTGCACGAGTTGTACGACCTAAACTATTAAAAAATCCCTCAACGCTGTTATGAAGAATTCCAAAATTCCCTGAATATTTATTTAATGCAAGGGAAGAATTTGTTTTGTATCTATCAAAAAAAACTAATATCTTGTCACAGATAATCTCAATTGCCTCTTCCCAAGTGATCCGATTCCAATCACCACTTCCTCTTTTTGTTTGAAACATTGGGAATTTTAATCGTTCTGGATGATAAACATGTGATAAGTAATTGTAGCCCTTAGGACATAACTTACCGTTGGTATACCCATGACTTGGGTCGCCAGTTACTTTCATCAATCTGCCACTTTTTGTATAACCTAACATTCCACAACTACTATAACAGTTTCTTGGGCATATGTGACGAGTTACTTTATAATGTTTATCCAATTGAAATTCCTCCCACACATAGGTGTCGATTTTTCAACACTTAGTTATACCTAGTTACTTTTCCTCACCTTATCCAGTAATATTAAAATGAGGTGATATTTATGAAACAGTTAGCCTTCTTTATCGATGTATATAAATGTATCTTTTGCCGTTCATGTACGTACAGTTGTAGTAATGAAAACGAAACAAAAGATAAAAGACGAAGAGTCTTAACAGTTTCTCAAAGCCATGGTCAAGACAATATCCATTTTTCCACCTCATGCAATCATTGCGAGACACCAGCTTGCATGACAGTTTGCAACCAAAATTGTATAAGAAAATTTCGAAATGGCATCACCCTTATAGATAAACAAAACTGCATTGGGTGCGGAAAATGTGCAGCAGCTTGCCCTTTTCAAGCGATAACAATTAACTCTAAAACAAAAAAAGCGGACAAATGTGATATGTGCTATAGTCGTTTACAAAAAGGACAAAAACCAGTCTGTGTTGAATCCTGTATCGCAGAAGCAATTTCAATCAATGATATCACTCAAGAGTATCCAAGTGAGTATAAAGCAACATTAAAAGAATATACGATGAAAACCATTACAAATCCATCTACTCGTTATAAATATATTAAAACACATAAGACCCTTTTCTGGGCAGAAGAAAGAGAGTAATCCTATGTTTCCATTAACATACGAGACTTTAATTACACGTAAACCTTTCTATTTCGCTTCCATCTTAGCCGGTTGGAGCGGTAAAAGAAATGATTGTTTGTCCGTTTCTTTAGGCGAATTACCTAAACAAAATAACAGCTTGTTACTGGTTCGTTATTCTGAAGAAAATCTTTTATTTTTAGAAAGAGCCTTTAAGGATCCCAACACTTCTGGGATTATTATTTTTGCAAATCAAAGTGAATATGTGGGATCAACTCTAACGAATTTGGCAGATTTACTAGAAAAACCCCTTCTTTTTTTAGAAAATCATGAAGGTGATATTTTGTTTGAAAAAGTGAGCCAAATTCTTGAATTATATAAAAACAACCTCCATGATATCTTTCCAGAGGATTTATCAACCTATTGGCTACATTTATTTTATCAAAAGGATATTTCGCATGTGATGGAAAGATTAAACACCATGATGGGGCAAGAGGTCTATTTTTATACAAATAAATATGAATTTTCAGCAATAGGATCTTCTACTTCTCCTCCTGTGAAATCAATAGATGAATTTGGTGACATTATCAAAGATCAAATTACTTTGGTTCAAAAGAATGGAGTAGAATATTACTTATATCAAATCCTAGATTTAACGGGTACTCTTATTGGTTATTTTATATTAGAGAAAATTTATGATCTTACTACTAATCAATTGAACTTATTGAATAGCATTACTACCACTATCCTTACATGGTTTACGCAATTGGAGTTAACTCGTAATGTTCACGCAAAATATAAAGATCAATTTATATTTGATTTATTAAATAACAATATTGAAACAGAAAGCCAGTTAATTGAATTAGGAAAGCTTTGGGATATGGAGTTTCATACGAATGGATACGTCCTGGCTATTAACTTAAATAGCATCCAGGCAATAACAAAGGAACTTAGTGTAAATATTAGTCATTTATTAAAAAAAACTAATAATCTCAACATTACTATTCATACTACTTTTATCAGCCATCGACTTGTCGGTATTATCTTTCTAAACTCAAAAAGTATATCTATATCCAAAGATGATTTAAACCAATGGCTAAAAGCATTTCAAAAACAAGTTTCTGAAAAATTCTCCGCTGTTCAAACAATTGTCGGAATAGGAAGATCACATTCCTCTAACTTAGATATTTATAAAAGCTTTCAAGAAGCGAAAATTGCCCTGCAAATGCGTGATTACGTTTATGGGAATAAGGGAATTATTCATTATGAGGACATTGGATATGTTCGATTACTCACTTATATTCATAACGACTTACTAAATGACTTTGCCAATCAGTATATTGGTGACTTAGCAAAACATGACAGGGAACATGATACAGAACTCGTCCATACCCTTTATATGTTCTGTAACTTTAATGGTGATATTAACAGATCAGCTGATAGTTTATTTATTCATCAAAATACTCTGCGCCAAAGATTAAAAAAGATTGAAAGTATTTTAGAGGTTGATTTACAAAACTACACTGAATTAGTCAATGTCATTCTATCGTTAAAAATAGCACAGAATTTGAATCAGTAATAACAAAATAATATAACAAAAGGCTTAGAAATTTTGTTCTAAGCCTATGATTATTTTTACAGCAAGTATACAAATTTCTCCTTAAAAAACAATCCCTTTTTCAAGTTCATGTGAATATGTTTTTCATAGCAGATTTCTTCACATAAACCACAGGATACACATTTATTAGTTGCCAAAATAATATTTTCCCCGTCCATTACAAGCGCATCCGTAGGACACAAAAATGCACAAGCCCCGCAACGAGTACAGCTATTATCTATGTTTGGAATGAGAAATGCTAGCTTTTCCTGCAATTCTGGATACCTTTTAAATTCAGCAAAAAGGAATGCCCTTTTATCAGTATGAATGACAGTATCGTCTAAGAATCGGTCTACTAACGTATTTTTCATTTCTGAAACTTCTTCAGCCACCTCTTCTAAATCACTAAGCACAGTATGGTAGCGATTAAACTTATCAAAAGGCGATAGGGGAGTTGATACTTCTAATACTTCTTTAACAGTAATCGTATTCGTCTCCTTCACCTCTTCAAGTAAAAAAGATAAAAATCGACGCCGATTATGATTTTCTATCTCTTCATTCTTAGAATTTAAGTAATCGAAGCTTGAGGTCATATGAAATACTTTGTTAATATTAGATTCCGCACTTTTTAGTTGCTTTAAAAATACTTCTTCTCCAGTTGAATTGATACAACCACGACAATGCTTTGAATCGTAGATAATACGTAACTGAGAAGTATTCATTCCTATACTCATCCATAACTCCTGTGGAAGCATTCCTAAACAAGGCACCTCTACGACATTTGCTTTACAATCACTATTTATTGAAGAAGAGCAGGCTATATATACAGCCTGACCTTCTTCTGATAAACGAACTATCTTATTAAATAATTGAATGAGAGGAGGGTGATTCCATTTTAATGCATTCGTCGGACAAACAGATGTACAAATTCCACAATTTATGCAATTCGAACTGATTTCAATTGAATCTACTTCTATTTGAATACTACTTACTGGACAAACATCAACACAGCCAGAACAGCTGCTAGTAACCGCACGTACTTTTAAACATTTATTCGGTACGACTTCAATTTTATCAATTTTTTTTAAAAATACATTTGATAGCTTATTAATCTGTTTGAAAAGCATAAGAAATCTTCCTCCTCTCACTTTTTATAAATGAATTGCTGATGAGTAAAATAAGATTCTTCCAATAAACTCTGCTACAACAAAGCAGGAAAGTAGAACTAAAACATAAGGCAAGGAATAACCTTTTTTACTTAAGAAAGAATATCCTGCAATAACCACTCCTACAGTTAAGGCCATTAATTTAACCCAGAAAAACGGATTAGATATAAGGATTGATGCTGTTTCAACAGCCTCTACAAATCCACCAAATAATATAGTCAGATTCATCACATTCATTAAAATCGCCACAATAGCAACTACAATAATATACAAAGATAAATTTATAAACTTTCTATCTATTACTAGTATTAATAGTTGAACAAATACAGGTCCTAGTAAGAGCGCCGTTACGAAAAATGCTGCCATTGTCATACCATTATTCCAAGCTGGTATGGCTGGAATGGTATAGATCATTGCAGTACTATATATCGTTATCATTCCCATGACAACGGCGGCCCATCCAGTAGCTTTCTTTGTTGCATCCTTCTTCGCAACAAAGCCATAATAGAACACAAGTAACATGAATAGCGGATAAAATACGATTTCTCTAGAAAGCCATGAATTCCCAAAATTTAATATTGCTTTGTATGCTTCAAAAGGATGACCTAGGTGAAACATAGAAACAATTATTGCTACAACTGAAATTGATAATATTGAAATCAAGCTGATAAAAGTAGCTCGTTTAGAAATCTTTTGTTGATAAGCTTCAAATAAAAATATTGTAGCAAACGCACCGATGGCTAATTGTGAAAGAAACGTAAAGATTACAAGCGTGATACTCTGTTCCATTAGTTTTCCCTCCAAACTACATTCGTTGATAATGGTAATTTGAATCTTGTAGAAGAACCAGTGAGACTTGGATCAATAAAACCTTTAAGCTCTGAAACTACCTCAGATTCATTAATTACATTTAAATCAATAATCGAAATAGCTTCCATTGGACATGAAGACACACAGATTGTATCCTCACCCCTTTCTAAAAGATCCGAACACATACTACATTTATCTACTTTTTTCTTGGTCTTACTAAACTGCGGTACACTATAAGGACATGCGATTGCACACATCTTACAGCCAATGCAGCGTTCTGAATTATGTTTAACAATCCCATTTTCGAGCTTCGTGTAAGCCCCTGTTGGACAAGCCTTCGCACATGACGGTTCTTCACAATGATTACATGCAGTAGAAATGTAACAGCGCTTTACTGTTCCTGTTAACATTTCATCAACTTCACTAATAAATCGTCGATTTAGGCTTGGTTCTAATTGATAAAAACTTTTACAGGATATTGTACATGCGTTACAACCAATACAACGGTCCATATTTACTTGGAAACCTAGTCTTTCCTTTTGCACAGTCATATTCTATACCCCCTTACATTTTCTCTAAATTAACGAATTGATCATGGAATGCTAAACCAGCTTGACCTGTTGCACAAGAACCCATATCTGATGGTGTTGCTTTTACTAAATAATTCACGTTGAAATTTTGGTCTTTGTACCAAGCTTCATACATAACAATCCCATCTTTTGGTATAGATTGTGTTAATTTAGCTTTAACCTCTACAAACCCTATTTCATTTGAAACTCTTACCATGTCTCCATCCTTAATCCCTTTTTGATTAGCCAAGATCGGGTGAATTTCCACAAATGGTTCATTATGAACAGACTCCATCCATTCTAGGTTTGCAAATTGGGAGTGTAAGCCATATTTCCAGTGCGGTGTTAAGAACCGAATCGGTGTTTCCTTTGGAGCTTTCAGTTCCTCTACATATACCGGTAGAGCATGATGTCCGTAAGCAGCGCACTTTTTCGATAAAAACTCATATTTTCCTGACGGAGTACGAAATTTCCCATCCGCCCAAGCTGCATCATAGCCTTTAATTTTGGCTGTGCCTTTTTCCAATATTTCTTTCCAATCTTTAAAACCAAATTGGGCCAATTGTGCATCTGACATTTCCATGCCGACCCACTCTTCCATTGAACGATCTGTAGGATACGTACATGATCCAGGTTGCAATTCATTTAATTTCTTTGATATACCCATAGCAATTTCAACGTCACATTTCGATTCGTATAACGGATCAATTGCCGGTTCATTAATGTTTATCCAGTAATGCCAATAACTTGCGTGTACTCCCCATGTTTCAAAAATTGATGTTACTGGAAGCACTAGGTCTGATTGATTAACTGTTTCGTTAAACCATAGATCTGCTGTTACAACGAAATCAATAGACTCAAAGGCTTTATACGATACAGAAGCTTCTGGATCTTGGGCAATTGGATTTCGACATGCAACCCACAGCATTTCAATAGGTATTTCATTTGGGTTAGAATTTAGCTCTAATACTTGTGCTGGGAAGTTGTTAATATTAATAGCACGATCCGCTTCGCCACCACTTCCTTCAGGTGGTGTTCCAGCGACCATTGCTGCATAATTAAAGCCCCAACTATCTAACTGCGCGTAGTTAGCTCCGCCACCAACAACACCGATATTTCCTGACATTGCTACTAATGCATCAATTGAGCGAACCGCCGCTCCACCGTTTGTGTGTCTTTGCATTCCATATCCAATCCAAATTGAAGCTGGTTTGGCTGCGGCATATTCACGAGCTAACCGCTCAATCACTTGAACAGGAATACCTGTTTTTTCAGAAGCCCATTCTATGGTTACGTTATTGCGTAAATAATTTAAATACTCTTCAAACCCAATTGAATTACTCTTCAGCCATTTTTGGTCATGGAGATTATGATCTAAAATGTACTTAGCCATCCCTAATGCTAACGCTCCGTCAGTTGAAGCTTTTATTTCAATAAACTCATCAGCGTTTGCAGCTGTATCTGTCATAATTGGATCAATGACAACTACTTTGGTTCCATTTTCTTTTGCTTTTTGAATAATACTCATAGAGTGAACAGATGTCCAAGCAGGATTTGCTCCCCATATAATTAAATACTTTGCTTTGACCATCATTTCTGGATCTGAATTAACAATCGTACCAAAATCAAATGTTTGAGAATCAATACCTGCTGGCCAACATGGTGTTCCTGTAGCTCTTGTGGTGTATCCCCAACTTGAAAGCATTCCCTCAACACCATAGGATAGGATATTGAAGTTTCCTGAGTATTTATTTAAAGCAATTGGTAATGTACTTCCATGCTTCTCTTTAATTTCAAGGATTTTCTTTGCAATCATTTCGTATGCTTCGTCCCATGTGATACGTTCCCATTTTCCTGATCCACGTCCGATTTGTTTCATGGGATACTTAATACGATCTGGTGAATACACATAATTTGGGTATGTGTAACCTTTCACACACAATCGCCCATTTGTATACGAGTTATTTTTATTTCCTGTAATATATTTAATTGTTCCATCTTCAACCGTTGAAACTAATGAACATGTATCATAGCAGTTTCTAGGACAAGCCCCAAATACTTGTTTTACTTCACCAGCTGCTTTCACTGTATTATTATTTGTTTTAGTAAAACTCGATGTTGTTGTGCCTATTCCTAGTAATGCACTTAAAGTAGCCGATCCTTTTAAGAATGTACGTCTTGAAAATTTACCCATGATTATTTACCTCCTTTAAGAGATAGTTGATTTTTTTCTTCTGAAAGTAAGTGTTGCAATAAATAAGAAATACCAACCAAAATTTGATTGTTCGTTTTTTCACGAACTAGACCACAATGAGTTACTATCCACTGTAATAAGTGTTCTTCTAAAAAGTCTTGATACAGTTTGTAGTACTGATCATTTTCTATACTGTTTTTTAACAAATAGCAAACGAACTCTAACTCAAGAGCCAGGTGATCATCTGGATCAACATTTTTCTTCGAAACTTCCAAACCAGCTTTTTGATAAAACTTTCTTACAGCCAATGTTTCGTATTGCATTAATGATCTTTGATCGTTTCGATAAGTAGACTCATAAGGAGAAGCCTCTAAACGATTAGGTCCAACAAACAAACGATTAAATTCATATTCTAATTCTTCTACATCTTCCTCTGAAATGTCGTAAAACCTGTTGAAAACGTTTTGGGAATCATCCTGAGAAAAAGACATCCATTCAATCTTTATTAGACCAATTAATTCTCTCCAATCAGACTCACTCAGCTGAATTAATTGTCCTGCATAAAACTTTTGTAAAAAAGTATAAATAGAAAGTTTATGCTTGATTACTTCTTCGTTCCTATACAACTGTTGATTAACCATGACCTAACACAACCTTTACAAAGTAGTTGGTATTAATGGCCTGATAGACCACCACCCTCAAATGAAGCTTTTTCTTCTTCAATAGCCTTTACAATTTCTTCTTGTGCTTCTGCCTCTTCACTTGTTTGAAAATACTCATTTACTAATTTGGGATTTGGATCTCCAACATATTGTTCATCTACTACACCACTGTTTACGATTGGCTTTTCAGATTGACTGTCGCTAGAGCAACCACTTATAATAGTTAGAATACCGAATGCACAGACTAAAATTGTTAATATTCGTTTCACTAACATTACCTCCTTTTATTTGTTAACTAAATTCTAGCAAACAACTAATAGGTGCAAGAGTGTAAAATCAAACAGTCTTGGCTATTACTGAATGTAAAAATTTACACTCACAAAAAAACACCTTGTTATATCAAGGTTTTAAGTGTTTTTTGAAAATTAAGTATATTTTATTTAATTTCACTTTATAATAATTCTCTTCATTACTTCGCCATAATTAAAGATACGTTAGGTGATTTATTGATTAATTTCAATAAAATGGAATAAAAATACTATAAAAAAAACAGAGCTAAACCTCTATATTGGTTAGCTCTGTTATATGTATTTAATTTCCTCAATTCTAAAACTATCCAATATTAATTAGTCCTATTAAATTCTTCTGAAACAATAGTTACTCCATTTTTTTATATTATATAGAGTACCTCCCAGAAACAGAAGTACCCTATACACACGAATCATTGAACTCATTGTTTTTCTTTTTCGCTAAACTCCAAAATATTTAAACCCTCTGATACTTCTGGTGCTTCAAAAAATTTAGTAACATGATTAAATACCGCTTCCGTGTCAAAAGGTGCTCTCTCGGGTTGTTCGTTACGCCTTTGTGAAATTTGACGTAAGCATTGCTCGTTATTTAGATTAAGGAAAATAAGTTGATGGCTTGCATTGACCTCTAACGCCAAATCCAAAAACCACTTTCGCAGCTTTTGAGTATTAGCTGGAAAATCCATCACTACATCTGTACCGACACTTAATATGTTTTGGACATGCTTTTTTACCAACGGCTTGAGCTGCGC